>CALUVO010000001.1 GCA_944324245.1 Candidatus Gastranaerophilales bacterium
AGCGGCAGCAACGAGCGGGAAGGAATTTCAAGAAAGCGAAATCAGACTGGCACGCCGTGTGAGGCTTTGCCGAACCCAGTGTCATTGCGAGCGGAAACGTTGAGTTTTCGTGAGCGTCTGATTTCAAGACAACCGGCGGGGCCTGCGACACCAGATTAGATATTATCACGATTAAAGAATTGATAGAATTTTCATTCTTTTATTCATTTTTATCATTTTAACGATTAGATTACCAATACATTAATCTGGCATAGAATTACATAACATATACAAGGGTGAACAATTTTAGCTGATTTTAGTGTATCGGCTATTTAAATTCAAATTATTGCAGCTTTTACAATAAGCCGTTATATATTATAATCATTAAAATAAAAGAAAAATTGGAGAAATATAATGAACGATAAAATGAGAGATGAACTGCTTTCAATACTTGAAAAAAACAGCAGAATAGATTTTAAAGAACTGTCAGTTGTTCTGGGAGCAACAGAAGAAGAAGTTTTAGAGGAAATATCGAAACTGGAAAAAGAAAATATCATCTGTGCTTATCACACACTTATAAATTGGGAAAAGACAGATATAGAAAAAGTTACCGCACTGATTGAAGTAAAAGTTACACCGCAAAGAGGACAGGGATTTGACCATATTGCGGAAAGAATTTACAATTATCCCGAAGTAAAGTCTGTGTATTTGATTTCCGGCGGTTATGATTTACTTGTTACGCTGGAAGAAAAATCTTTGAAAGAAATTGCTGCTTTTGTCTCTGATAAACTTTCCACTTTAGACAGTGTTTTAAGTACTGCCACACATTTTATTCTTAAGAAATACAAAGACCATGGTTCATTGATAAACAAAACATCCAAAGATGAAAGAGAGGTCATTATTCCATGAGAAACTTCCTTTCTGATAAAGTAACGGGTTTAAAACCATCGGGTATAAGAAAGTTCTTTGATATTGTAAGCGAGATGAAAGACGCAATATCACTCGGTGTCGGAGAGCCAGATTTTGATACGCCGTGGTTTATAAGAGACGAGGGTATTTATTCACTTGAAAAAGGCAGAACCTTCTATACTTCTAATTCAGGTTTGAAAGCATTAAGAGAAGAAATATCAAATTACATAAAAAGAACACAGGGAATATCTTACAACCCTTATGACGAGATTGTTGTAACTGTCGGCGGCTCAGAAGCTATAGACATAGGGCTGCGTGCTGTTATAAATCCGGAGGATGAAGTTATTATCCCCCAGCCGTCTTATGTTTCTTATGAACCATGCGCTATTCTGGCAGGTGCAAAGCCCGTTATAATTAACCTTAATGCAGAAAATGAATTCCGTCTGAAACCGGACGAGCTTCTCGAAGCAATCACAGACAAAACAAAGGTGCTTATACTTCCATACCCCAATAACCCTACCGGTGCGATTATGGAAAAGGAGGATTTGGAAAAAATAGCAAAGATTGTCATAGAAAAAGACCTGCTTGTTATGTCTGATGAAATCTATTCTGCTTTGACATATAAAAACAAACATGTTTCTATTGCTTCTTTAGACGGGATGAAAGAACGCACAATTTTGATAAACGGTTTTTCAAAAGCTTATGCAATGACAGGCTGGAGACTCGGCTATGCCTGCGGACCAAAAGATATTATCAAACAAATGACAAAAATTCACCAGTTCGCAATAATGTGTGCTCCGACAAACAGCCAGTATGCAGCTGTTGAAGCCTTAAAAAAAGGTGATGAAGAAGTAGAGAAAATGCGTCAATCTTATAATCAGCGAAGAAGATTTTTGATGAATGCATTTAACGAAATGAAGCTTAATTGTTTTGAGCCGTACGGGGCATTTTATGTTTTTCCGTGCATAAAAGAATTTAATATGACATCAGAAGAATTTGCTACAAGACTCCTAAAAGAAGAAAAAGTTGCGGTTGTCCCGGGCACTGCCTTCGGCGATTGCGCAGAAGGGTACTTGAGAATTTCTTATGCATATTCTATTGACAACTTAAAAATAGCAATTGAGAGAATTAAAAATTTCGTCGACAAATTAAGAAATAATTCTTGAAAAATTCGAGAAAACACTTCACAAGCTGTTATAAATGTAGTAAAATAGAAATAGAGAAAGTTGTTTATAAGTAAGGGGTGAAGTGTGTTTATAAGCAGTTTTTCAAATTCATGTTCAACTCCGCTTAAGGATTATCATAAGCAAAAAGATGAACTAATCAGAAAGAATTACAATCATATATATGCACACGAACTGGCTCACAAAACAGTCGGCGGTTCTTTTGCAGGTGCAATTTCTATAGAAAATGACGCCAACGGAATACCTGTTGCAGGACATGTTCCGATAAAAATGCCTGTTTTAGACGAAAAAGACCCCCAAAAAACCATTGATCACGCCAATATTGTTATAAAAGCAGCACTTGCTCCTTCTGATCCATCATCTCAGGATTATAAAGTTGCTTCACAGGTTTCTGCAATCAAAGAAAAAGCCGAAGCTCTGAAATCAAAGAAAAAATTGAATTATCTTGCTTAAGATTATTTTAGCATACTGCTGAATATTTCATAGGCTTGTTCAGGGGAATCTATGTTTTGCACCTTTTTTTCCATAGGACAAAGATCCGTGCCCATGTTGTTTTTTATATTTTCGACAACCTCGTCAGCGGAATATTTTACATTGTTGTCCTCAAAAACTTTTATTGCAGGTTTTGATATTACCGGTGTATAAACCTTTTTTGCCTGACCGTAGACGAGTAAAAGAGCAGAAGCTTTGCCTATTCTCTTATCCGCTACATATGCATTTTTAAAATTGTCGTTTTTCAGGTAATTAATAAGCGGTTTAATACCTCGTCCCTCATAAAAATTTGTTTTGCCGTCTTTTACAACTACAAGAGAATGCTCTTTCAGATAGTTTCTGAGTACATTTTCAGACGGGCGGAAAATACCGGCATAAGCAGCGGCTGCTATAGTAAAAATTGCTATAACTGCAATCAATGGATATACAAATAATGGTTTTCTGTTCATAATAAACTCCAGAAATAATTTTAACAATTGCTATAATAGCATAAATTCAAGACCCTGAGTAAGTTGATGATATAAAAAATAGCAAAAATTTTTTTTTACGCTTGTTTACTTAGCATAATGTTTGGCGTATTATAAAAATTCGCTAACCGGACATAGACTGTGGGAGATTTTAATTGACGGAATTTAATTCGACTTATGCATTAATAATGCCAAAAGTAAAACTTACACCTGTAAAACAAAAAACTAAGCAGGAAGAAGTAAAAGAGATTATACAAAATCCGAATGATCCTTTAGCAAAGTACCCGCTTAGAGCCTTTGGTTATTCTAACGAAGTCGGGGCAGCAGTATCCGCAATGCCAGGGTGGGGAAAAGCCGCAGAACTTGCGCTGTGGGTACCTGCTTTAATGTATCTTGGTGCGGATATTTATGATAAATACAAAAGAGGAAAAGAAGGTGATTACACAAAAGCATCTGCCGCAGCAGCAGTGGAGCAGGCTACCTTTCAGGCACTTGCCAGTGTAATTCTCCCAACAACCGCTGTAAAAATAGGACAGGGTATAGCAGGACAGTTTACAAAGTTTGACAACGCTGGCCTGAGTGCAACCGTGAAAGAAGAATTATTTGAAAAGCTTCAGGATGATTTCGCCAAGGCAAAGTTTGCAAAAGGCGACAGGATAGAAAACGGCAAACTAAAAAAAGGTAAAGATGCTGTATGGGAAAGAATATACGATCACAGTTTTTTGCATGAACTTGATGCAACTAAAGAAAAAATTAAAAACGAAAGTGTATTAAAAAAGATTTTAAAATTTTTTGGACACCCGTCAGGCTATAATGCTGCTTGCAAAACTCAACGTACAAAGATTGAAGCTTATTTGCAGAGAAAAGTCTATGATATTTTTGATCTGCAAACAGTTCTCGAAACAAAATCATCAGAGCAAATAAAAAACTATCTTATTGACAAGAAATTTGATAAAAATTTACTAAAAATATATAATAGAGCACTTCAAAAATCAGAAAAGAACTCTCAAACACTTATAAAAGAAAGACCCAATTTTGTTATTGAAAAAATTCTTTCTTCGGACGAAAAACAGTATTCTGATTTAATTAGTACAATAAGAACAGAATTTCCTAATATAAGTGATAGAAAGGTTCTTGTATCCGCCACAGATAATGGAAAACAGATTTCTGCTTCACTGTTAAAGAAATTTATGCAAAATGAAAATAATAGAAATCTGATTGAAACTATTGCACAAAAAGCAACAATATCAAATGAAGTTATTGATAAATTTATACAGAATAAAAAATTGAAAATGGGACTTTTAAAAACAACAGGCGGATTTATTTCACTGGCGCTGCTTGCTATTCCTATTGACAATTTTGTACACAAGTATATTATCAAAAAATTTGTTGAACCGGGATTAAAAAATGTTTCCGATTTTAAAGAATTATTGTCGTTTAAAAGCAAGCATAACAACTAATACTGATATAAAGAAGAGCTCTTAATAAGCTCTTCTTTTTGCTTGCGTGTCAATTTTTTTATCCGGCATTCTTCTTTCATTGCTTCGGATTTAGTTGAAAATTCTTTTGTGTATACCATTTTTAGCGGTTTATGCGAGCGTGTATATTTTGCAGCAAGACCGGCTTTGTGCTTTTCAAATCTTGATTTTAGATCATCTGTATATCCGCAATACAAGGTGTTGTCGACTGTTAATATAATGTAAGTGAAATACTTTTTGTCCATTTCTTCATTGTATATATAATGTGATTTGATGACAAATAATTTTCATTCTTGTATAAGTTTTTTTAGTACAATTTTATGTAAGAAGGAAAAATAAATGAAAATATCCAATCTATCATATCGTGTACCATCACCGCAATCCAGAAGCACTTTTAATGTAACATGTGATGTATATAGTACAAAATCAGACAAATGTTATGCTGACAGAAGTAATATTATGTCTTTAAACAATATTGCTTTTCACGGCTTATTTAGTAATAATAATCCTACTACGGAAAACAGGCTGAATGCAGCTATTCAAAATCTTGATGATAAAAGTATTTTGATATTTGCTGATGACCTTGATAAAGCCAGGAATGAATTAAAAGGTCAGTTGAAAAACATTGATTTTCCAATATACAATATTTTTTTCGTGGAAAACACGTTTGATTATAACAGTTTTGCCGTATACAAAGATAAATCCGACAAATATAAAATTTTTAAAATACAGCCTTTGAGTTCTGTTTATTTATCAGACAAGCATCCGAAAGAAATAAGATTTCTGGATAAAAAACGTCTTGATACAGCAGATTCTTCTCTGGAGTTAAATAACGGTCAGTATATAGAAATAAGTTCATATCAAAAAGAAGCTGTATTTAAGATGGATTTTAATTCAAAAAATTTAAAACAAATTTTTGACAAAAATGTTGATAAATTTTCTTTTTTCGATAGTAAAGAAAATGTAGAAAAGTTTAATTCACTAAGATTGTCCATAAATACGCGTCCTCAAAAAATTACAGACACTTCAAAAAAAATAAAGTTTTCCGATATTGGCGGACTGGATAAACAGATTGAAATGCTGGAAGAGAATGTAGTTTTTCCTCTGTTATATCCGACATTTTATAAAGATTTCAGATTGAATAAAGGGATTCTTTTATTCGGGCCGCCAAGATGCGGCAAAACAATGCTTGCAAATGCTTTATCTAATGAACTTGGAATAAATTTTATAAAAGTTGCAGCCGATGACCTGACAGATGCAAAAGTCGGACAAACAGAAAAAAACTGGCGTGATTTATTTAAACAGGCAAGAGAAAATCAGCCCTGTCTGATATTTATTGACGAGTTTGATGCAATAGCAAAGCAGCGTTCGGGCTCTGAACAGGCAAGGTATCAGGATACTGTTGTAAATCAGCTTCTTGTCTTAACAAGTGATATTGAAAAAAGTCAGGATAATGTTTTTGTTATAGCAGCAACAAACAGAGAAGATTTGATAGACAAAGCTCTTTTAAGCGCCGGACGATTCGGGCTAAAGATAGAAATACCAATGCCTGATGTTGAGGGTATAAAACAAATTTTTGATAAAACGAAAAAAGAAAAACCTGTAGATGTCAATATTGATGAAGATAAACTCTGCACTATGATGTTTGACAATAAATTTAACGGTTCTGATGTTGTGGAAACATTTTATATAGCATACCAAAGCGCAATACGAAGAACAGGCGTATACGAAAAAATGAAAAGCAGAACACTGACAGAAACTGACAGATTTTCTTTAACCATTAATCAAACAGATATTGAAAATGCAATAGAAAAAATTGCTGCACAAAAACAGTAATATTTATGCAGTGAGTCTTTTTTGCAAATTGTATGTAACTCTTGCTTTCTTTGCTATTCTGAGCAAATTTGTAAAATATCCTGCAGCAAGAATAACAGAAGCAGTTATCCACGCAATAGGCCCTGCATAGAAAATGCCGAAATAGCTGAACTTTACAGCAAGATATACCGCTGCAAACGAGCGGACAAGAAGCTCTGCTATGCTGGATGCCAGAGGCAGCATGGCTTCACCCATACCCTGAAGAGCATTCCTGAAAATAAATATTTGCCCCAGGAAGAAATAGAATAAAGTACTTATCCACAGATACTGTCTTGCTATTTCTATAATGTGATGTTCTCCTCTTCCTATAAATATACCGACAATACTGCTTCCGAAAAAGTGTATGATTAATGTCATTATTACGCTGAGACTGATATTTATAATAGATGTTTTCTGGACTCCGGAGCGGATTCTGTTAAAGTTATTGGCCCCAAAGTTTTGTGCAGTGTAAGACGCAAGAGCAATACCAAAGGATATCATAGGCATTGTTGCAATCTGCTCTATTCTAAGAGCAGCGGTAAATGCTGCAATGACATCAGAACCGAAAGTATTGCAGACACTTTGTATAATTAATATTCCTAAGCCGAGAATAGATGATTGTACAGCCATTGGTATTCCGACTTTTAAATGTTCTATTGCAAAAGGAATACTCTCTTTTCTTACGGCATACAGCCAATCAGCTTTTTTTAGATGCAAAATAGGAAAACGCTTTTTTACATATATAAGGCACAATAAAACAGATACCGCCTGAGACAGTACAACGGCCACAGCCGAACCAGGAACACCCCAGTGAAATTTAAGAATAAACAACAATGCAAGAAATACATTTAAAACAGAAGCAAAAATAAGAAAATAAAGAGGAGTTTTGCTATCCCCGAGTGCTCTTATGATACTGGCTAACAGATTATATGCATTACAAGCAATAAGCCCAGCAATAACTATCTGTATATACAAGAAAGCGTCATGCCTGATTTCCTGCGGTACATTCATCCAAACAAGTATATGATTCATTAATAGGGCAATAACCAGTGAAAAAGCGATTGTTATGCCTGTGCTTATCACAGTAGACACTGTGACGGAACGTCTGACGCCTTCAGGATCTTTTGCACCGAATTTCTGGCCTGTTATAACGGCAAAACCTCCGGTTAATCCGACGACAACAAACATTATAAAAAAGAATATCGGTGATATTGCACCTACCGCAGCAAGTGCTTTCATTCCGAGAGTTCTTCCTACAATAACAATATCGGCTATATTGTACAGCTGTTGGAACACATTTCCTATCAAAAGCGGAACTGAAAACCAGAAAATCAAGGACAACGGGTTCCCTTTTGTCATATCGTTAATCATATCTCTGTAACCTTTGTAAAAAACCTTGTTGTTATTAATTTTATTTTACTATACAAATATTATAAAATTATATCAACCAAAAGGATGTATGAATGATAAAATTAATTACCTCGGATATGGATGGTACTCTGTTAAATGACAGGGGGGAATTTGCGCCGGATTTTTTTGAAGTTTTAAAAGAGCTGAACAAAAGAAATATAAAATTTATAGCTGCAAGCGGCAGAAGCTGTTATGCACTGGAAGAAGTGTTCGGTAACAGGAAAAATGAAGTTTCATATATTTCAGATAACGGCGGTCATATAAAATGCAAAGACACAGAAGAAATTATTCTTCCGATGAACAGAGATGAAGTTTTTTCTACCGTAGAAATATGCAAAAATATAGAAAAACTACAATTGATACTGTGTGCAAAAGACAAAGCGTATTTTCTAAATCCTGATAAAGAATATCTAGATGCAATAACGTATTATTATACAAACTATGAAATAATAGATGATTATAAGAATCTGAATGAACAGATACTAAAGGTTGCACTGTTTGATGTGTATGGCTCTGCAGCAAATTCCTACCCAAAAATCAAAGATAAACTGGATAAAAACCTTTCTGCAGTCGTTTCTTCCGTAAACTGGATAGATATTATGAATAAAGATTTAAACAAGGGAACGGCTGTAAAAAGACTGCAGAAACTATACAATATAAAAGAAGATGAAACCATGGCATTCGGGGATTTTAATAATGATATAGAAATGTTAAAATGTGCACGGTATTCTTTTGCTATGGAAAACGCAAATGAACAGGTGAAAAAGAATGCCAATTACATTGCTGATACTAACAATAATTTCGGCGTTGTAAAAGCAATAAAAGATTTTGTCTTTTAATAAGCAGAATAAAATTTATAAAAAATAACAGGAGTTTGATATGTCTGAAAACAAATTTGTAAAAGAAAGAAATCAAAAGTTAGGGGAAAAAACAGCAGAAGCCTTTAAAAAAAGACATTTTGATGCATATTTTTGCAAAGATAAGGAAGAAGCAGTAAAAACAGTTCTGTCTCTTATTTCAAAAGGCGATACAATAGCATGGGGAGGGTCAACAACACTTGCAGAACTCGGACTTGCCGATTATCTGGAGAATAACGGTTACAAAACAATAAACAGAGACAAAGCTCCTGATGCTCAGGCAAAGCAAAAATGCGCTTATGACAGTTTTTTTGCTGATGTATTTTTAATGAGCGCAAACGCAATATCCGAAGACGGGCAGCTTGTTAATATAGACGGACTCGGAAACCGTGTTGCGGCACTGGCATTCGGGCCTAAAAAAGTTATTGTTATTGCAGGCATGAACAAAGTGGTTAAAAATCTGCAGGAGGCTTATACAAGAGCAAGAACTTATGCGGCTCCCTGTAACCTTCAAAGAATAGCTTCTGCTGCAAACAGCAAAACACCTTGCGCTGTTACAGGAAGCTGCGGAGATTGCCTGAGTCAGGATTCTATTTGCTGCCAAATAATAACGACAAGACTCTGCAGACCACAGGGGAGAATAACTGTTGTACTTGTTAACGAAGAGTTAGGATATTAAGAATTGTATATGTTCCATAATCTTTTGTATATAGATCCTTCGGTCGTTACACTCCCTCAGGATTGTATATGTTACATAATTCGATGACAGATTTAATATATTGATAATATTTATTATCACTACATATATACATTTTAGTTTTTACTTTTATTATTTCTTATAAAAAAATAACAATTTTTATCACCAAAATATGTGACATATACATGAATGACATTATAGCTGTATATCGGGAATAGTTGGTGTAAAGTTTATAAGTTCCATAAAAAAGAAGAGACTTTTATTTTTTCTCTTCTTTTTAATCTATATAAAAGAAATCTTCGTTTTCATCCTGATAATCTTCCCAGAGAGGAATTTTGTCTTCCAGAAGTTTCTTTTTCTTTTCTTTTAATTCTTCTTCTGTTTCTTCCAATTGTGTTTTTTGTTCTTTTTTCTTCTTTATAATATTTGCCACATTCATCATTGCAAGAGAATTTAGGGTAGCATTGAGCTGAGCGCTTCTGTCTACGAACTGTGATTCGCTAAAGTTCTGCCCTTCTTCACCCTGCTGCTGCAAGAAGTATTCCATTCCGGGGCTTTGTCTGTCGTCTGCTGTTTTTGCCGCAGTACCGGATATGTCGCCGCTTTTAAAATTAAAGCTGCCACCGATTCCGAAAAATCCAGCTGAACGATTGTCTACCACTTATGAAAATCTCCTGTGTTGTTCTCTCTGTAATGAAGATATCTTATAAAAATTTGTATTTATTATATTAAAACCGTGCAAAATATTTTTTGCTAGTTCTCAACTATATTTTAATGTATATTAACATTTGTTTACATCCGTCTTTTGATGTAATATGCTACAAACCTAGTATGACAAGCATCCTTACAACTGCAAATTGCAAAATCTGCAGAAATAAAAGAGCAATAATTGGCGAAAAGTCCAGCCCGCCCATCGCCGGTATTATTCTTCGAAACGGATCAAGCACTATATCAGATATTTGTGCAAGGAATCTAAACGGCTGTGCATACCAATTGATAGAAGGTATCCATGTTAAAAATATTCTGACAATAATTATCCAGAAATAAATATTGAACAGGTCATTTATTATAGCCGCTATACTCATTTAGTATTTACTCCCCGTTAAAATTTATACTATACTCTTGAAGAGGATACAGTGTTTGCACAGTTGCATTTTGTTCTTTCAAGCGGAAGCTTTTCAATCAGATTGAAAAGAAGCGCTTTTAGTTTTTCATTGTTATCGTTGAACACTTTTATTACCTCAGCATGTTGTACAGGAGGCACTTCTCCGACAAGTCCAGCATCGTAATCTGTTATCAATGATATATTCAATGGACACATATCCATTTCTTTTACGAGATATGCTTCAGGGAATTGTGTCATATTAATTACTTCCCAGCCTTGAGATGTAAAGAATTTTGATTCTGATTTTGTAGAAAATCTGGGGCCGTTTATGACAACAACAGTACCTGTTTCATGTACAGTAATACCTAATTCTTTAGCAGTTGCAACAGCCGTTTGTCTCATTTCTTCACAGTACGGGTTAGCCGCACTGACATGTGTAACAACAGGCCCGTCAAAAAATGTGGATTTACGTCCGTCTGTCCAATCAACAAACTGATCGCATATTACAAAGTGCCCTGGAGCAACATGTTTTTGCAGACTTCCTGCAGCACACGGAGATATTACTCTCGTACAGCCTATTGATTTCATAGCCCAAACATTTGCTCTGTAGTTAATTAGATGAGGGGGTATAGTGTGGCTTCTGCCGTGTCTTGGCATAAATGCTACTTTATGCTGTCCTATTTTACCTATAAATACGCTGTCAGAAGGTGCGCCGTACGGCGTTTCTACTTTTACTTCTTCTATATTATCAAGAAATTTGTAAAAACCTGAACCGCCGAATACACCTATATCTGCTAATTGTTTATTTTCCATCTCTTTCTCCGTTGTAAATCTGCCTTTTACTATTTTACTGTGGTTGGATTTTTTATCCATTCATATGCTTTAGCTGATGTTTTTGGAACAGTAACACGCCCGTCTCTGAATATTTTTACCTTATATCCCTTGCCTGCACCTGCACATGACGGGTCTATTTCAATTTCATATGTTCCTTTTTTATTTTCATCAACTAATCCTCTAAAACATACGCCGATAGAAGATTTTACATTTACATCAGTGTTGTTGTCGCAATTTATAGCGCCTATTGTATTTATTTGTTCTGCAATATAATAGCAGACTGCATTTTCCTGCTTCAATTCACTGTCACATGTAGTATCTTCGTCATTTTTTGCTGGACACGCTGTTTTTTCTTTTCCTTTGTCTAGATATTTTATTTTTGCACTTGGCAAAGGGTTGTATGACAGGTCAAGATGCAGCTCTCCCAGACTTTCATCAACTTGTCCGTCTGCATAAATATTCTGGTCGTATTTTGTATAGTCGTTAACAGAAGAGCGGACAATTTCTTCTATTGCATGATATGACTTTATAAATAATACTTTATCTTTGTCAGGGTCTACACGTGTTATGGCTCTGATTAATAACCCCATAATTACGCTGATTATAAGCATCGTCAGAAGTATTTCAGCAAGTGTAAAACCTGTTTTTGGATTTATTATTTGTTTACTGTAATTTTTCATTAATAATTCTCCGCCTTACTTAACTGTAGTTTGGTCATTCATCCATTCAAAAGCCTTAGTCTGATTAGCATTTTCGTCTTCTTCCGGTACTGTAAGCTTTCCATCAGTGGTTATATAAACTGCATACCTAAGATTTTTATCACCTGCATTGCAAGAAGGAACAATGCTAAATCTATGTATGCCATCAGCATCAGGTCCATTTAGCCAGCCAATACAAGCACCGTTTGAAAACCTCATATTAAGCCCACCTTCTTTTTTGCCATTTACTGTAATCCCGTCACCATTTTTACAATTAATTTCACCAATTGTATTCATTTGAGCAGCTGTAAAATAGCACAGAGCGTTATTTCTTGTCAGTTCTATATCACATCCTTGTTTATCAATTGTTCCATCCCCTTTTGTTACTGAAGGACATGCTGTTTTTTGTACTCCATCTTCAATCACAGTCACTCTTGCTGATGGCATAGGCGTATAACGAAAATCCAGGTGTAAGCTGCTTTTTTCCTCGTCTGACATTTTTTCGATTTCATTGTCTGCATAATAGTTAGGACTGTATTTTGTCGGATCATTTATTGTATCCGCCATTACTGCTTCCATTGCGTGAAAAGTCTTTAGAAACAGTATTTTTTCTTTATCCGGATTTACTCTGTTTATTGCCCGCATCATTACTGCCATCAAAACGCCTGCAATCGTCAAAGTGAGCAGTGTTTCTGCAAGTGTAAAGGCAAAAGATTTATCGCTATTTTTCATGTGCTGTAACTCCTATTCTTTTTGTCAATTATATTCTATATTCCACTATTTTGCAAAAATAAATCATAGATTTACTTTATTTTACAATTCAGGCAATTATTTTTTACAAAATGTTTTTATATATATAAGGTAGTAATGTAAGGTTAATATACTTATGGTTAACGGAATTTCATCTTCTTATCTCCCCTATAGCGGATATCCGGCAAATGCAACAGGTGCTACTCAGGTAACAAAAGATATTGCAAGTTATTGCTATGATACACAAAGACCTGCAATTGCAGAAACATACGAATATCTGACAACAGATCACAAACCCGACTATAAATGGCCGGTAATTGGTTCTATTGTGGGTGCGTTATCGCTTGTTGCAGTCAGATTGATTAAACGCGGCTGATTCTTTGTTTAAACGGTTTTGCAGTATTTTGCTAAAAACAAGAAAAGATTCATTACTTCGGGTATTTTTTCTTTGCCGTTTTCTGCAAGAATCTCTGTAATGCCTTGATTTAGACCCAGCTGGCATGCCGGACAAGTTGTGAGTATAAAATCGGCCTGTTCGTCTATATAGTTTTGTGCTTTTTGTTTGGCAATTTTTCTTGAAATTTCCTGATTTTTTAGTGCAAATTTTCCAGAAAACCCGCAGCACTTATCATAGTCTTTTGCCTCAATATATTCAATTCCCTTTATATTTTTTACAATATCAATAAAATCATACGTATCATGGCAAGGTTTGTGTACTGTTATACGGTATGGTTTTACTGCTTCAAATGTAAAATTCTTAATTAAATCAGTGACCATAATAACGCTATCAGACAGTTTTTTGGCAGAATTTTTGCTGCTGTATAATTTATAATTTTTTAAAGTTTCATAACAGGAGGCGCAATCCGTGATTACATAGTCGTATTCTGTATCAAGTTTTTTTAAATTTCTGTTTAACAGACTCAAAAATTGTTCAATATTTCCGTCATTTAAATAACTCACACCGCAGCATTCAAAATCTTTTTTGATAAGCTCTATATTTGATTCTTCCAGAATATTTTTTACGGCTTCCTCATTTTCTTTGTTTATATATTTATTAAAACATCCTTCAAAATATACTGCTTTTTTTATTTTATGTTTTGATTTACGAAGTCTGTTTTTGTATCTGCAGTTTGCAAGCGAATTTAATAGTAACAGCCTTTTACCTAAAATTCCTGCTTTGCAAAAGAACTTATCAAAATATTTTATAATCCCGGGCAGTCTCAGGAATCTGTAGACAGAAAAAAATATTCTGCCGGATAAAAGTCCAACTTTAAATAAAGTATAGGAATTTATAATTTTTTCAAAAAAAGATATGCTATTAGTTTTATAATATTCCGCTTTTGCTGCGGTAAATATTTCTTTTACATCTATTTTGCTGGGGCAAAAGTCATGACAGGCATTACAGCCTGTGCATAAATCGAGGTATTTTTTCACTGTTGAATTCAGGTTCAATTCGCCTTTTATTATTCCGTTTAAGATATTAAACTTGCCTCTTGAAACAGCACACTCGTTTAATGTTGCCTTATAAACAGGACATACGGACTGGCACAGTCCGCAGCGGGAACATTTGTATATTTCATCTTCATAATCTTTTAAGTTTTTCATATTATTAATTATATTCACAAAGTATAATTTAGTGATAGAATTTTCATTATTAGGGATCTAGAGAAAATTAATATGAGAACAGCAGTTGCTCAAAATCAAAAGATAGAAATAAAAGATGTTAAAATACCGGAACTCAAAGATTATAATAACAAAGGCGCTATTGTAAAAGTGCTCGGCTGCGGGTTATGCGGTTCCGATATTGTAAAATTTTTACATGATGGCAATGAAAAAGTACTCGGACATGAAGTAGTGGGCAAGATAGTCGAAATCAAACCCTCTTTTATGTCAAAGTTTAAAGTCGGGGACAAAGTTGTTTTAGGACACCATGTTCCTTGTATGAAATGTGATTACTGCGAGAATAAAAACTATTCTATGTGCAGGCAGTTTAAAGAAACTAATATATTTCCCGGCGGCTTTTCTGAATATATCTATGTATCTCCACTCCATTTAAAAAATACGGTTTTTAAAGTTCCAAAGAATCTTGATGATATGGAAATATCTTTTATGGAGCCTCTGGCATGCTGTGTTAGAGCGGTAGAAAGGGCGGATGTTAAAGAAGCATCTACTTCTCTTATAATAGGGCTTGGTTCTATAGGACTTTTAATGGGGCAGACAGTAAAAGCTTTTAAAGGTGATGTCATAGGCTGTGATTTGATAGAAGAAAGAGTTGCTTTAGCAGGAAATTTGAATTTTGATGCGGCAATAAAGTTTGAAGATAACGATGCTACATCAGAAAAAATCAGAGAAATGACCTGCAAAATGGGTGTTGATATTGTGTTTATGACATCCGGTTCTGATAAAGCTATTGATTTTGCTCTAAAATCAGTAAGGGATGGCGGAACAATACTTGTATTCTCTTCTGTACCTAATGATACGGCGGGGTATACAAACAATGATATTTACTACAGGGAATTAAAGATTTTGGGCAGTTATTCGCCTTCTCCTATGGATCTGGCGCTTGCTCATAAATTGCTGACAAAAAAGAAAGTTGTTGTTAAATATTTTTCAACGGCATATCCTATGGAAAATCTTGCCGAAGCGATACAGGATACAATAGAAAATAAAACGCTCAAAGCTTATATAAAAATAAGCGATGATGCTGAAAAATAAGCTTGTTTTAAACATTTTACGGTTGGTAAAGTATGAAAATGAAAGCAATAAGATATTATGCCCCTCAGGATATAAGATACGAAGAGGTAGAAATAAAAGAACCCCAAGAAGGTGAAGTACTTGTAAAAATAGAAGCTGCACTGACATGCGGAACTGATATAAAAACATTCAGACGGGGGCATCCTGTTTTGATAAAAAAGACACCTTCGGGCTTCGGGCATGAATTTTCCGGTGTAATTGAAAAAGTCGGGGCAGGAGTTTTGGATTTTAAGCCGGGAGACAGAGTCGTTGCCGCAAATTCGGCTCCATGCGGGAAATGCTTTTATTGCTTAAAAAAGCAGTACAATCTTTGTGAAAATTTGGATTTATTGAACGGGGCTTACGCTGAATATATAACAGTTCCCAAAAGAATTGTAGAAAAAAATCTGCTAAAAATCCCGACCGGTTTAAGTTTTGAAAAAGCAGCTTTTACAGAGCCGCTAGCCAATGTTGTTCACGGTGTGGAACGCACCAATATTCAACCCGGTGACACAGTCGGGGTAGTCGGCATTGGCCCTATAGGGCTAATGTTTGCAAGACTTGCTAAGCTTAAAGGTGCAAAAGTTATTGCTGCAGGCAGGAACCCATTGAAACTCAAGCTGGCTGATGAATTTGCTAATGCTGATGAAATTATTGATTTAAAAAAATATCAGCATCCTGAAAAAATATTTAAATCTTTTACAGAAGGCGGACGAGGCCTGGATGTGGTTGTAGAGTGTGTAGGGCTTCCTGAGGTCTGGGAAAAGATGTTTTCTCTTGTCAGAAAAGGCGGGAAAGTGCATCTTTTTGGCGGATGCAAAGGCGGTACGACTGTAAATATTGATACCCGCCGTTTGCATTATGATGAGGTGCAGATTATAAGCGTTTTTCACCATACACCTCAGTATTTCAGGCAGGCTCTGGATTTAATAGCTGACGGGCATGTGGATGTTACAAAACTTATTACAAAAAAATATCCTTTATCACAGGCAAAAGAAGCAATTCTAGAGCATGAGAGCGGCAAAGCAATAAAAATATTATTAACTCCTTAATTCTAAATATTAAGTTTTGTATAGCATTTATTTATTGTTTAAAATACACTATTTTCGCCGTTGTTTGAGGCTTTTTCATGAATCGGGTGGATTGCTTTGAAAATTTAATATGCTAAACTAGCAAATAATGGAATTTACAAACTTTATATAAATGAAGTTTAAATCACCTAAGACTTGTGAAAGAGAAAAATGAAAATTTTACAAACGACAAAGGTTAATAAAATTCCGGCGCCCAGAGATTACAAATCGCATTTCGGGCAGGTTTCGGATTTTTCTCTTCATTCCTCTTTTGAGAACATGTCTCATGAATCATTAAATTCTAAGTCTATTAATATTAATATTTCTAATAAAAACAAAAAGACCGCCAATGTTATTTCATTTGGCGGTTTTTCTTTATCTGAAGTCCAAAAAATTAAAAATTCAGGTTTGTGGAAGTTTTTAAATGCAGGCTGGTTTGAGAAATTTATAGCAAAAGCAGATGCAAGCCAGACATTGTTTGATGCATTTTTTGCATTGTTTCTTACCTGTGCACTTCGTCCGGCTGCTATAATGGCTCAATCTAATGAAAAAAATAAAAAGAAAAATACCAAGGCTGCTGCTCATTCTATTTCTTCGGGTTTAATCGGCTATGGTTTTGCAAAGGTTGTATTTTCTCCGATAAAAAATGCAATAGATAAAATAAAAGCTCATCCTGAGTTTTATGCCAAAGGTGCAGAAAAATTCTTCAGATATGCTGATAAATTTACAAACAAACCTATGTACAGAACAATGAGTGCTTCTAAGAGAATGCAGACATTTACAATGTTATTTAATAAATCTGCTGAAGTTCTTACAGCAAGTGTTCGTTCTGGTATAACTATTGCAATGATTCCTTATATTGATAAATATGTCCTAAATCCGTTGTTTGGTTCTTCTGAACCGGTTTCGACAAAGAAAGAGCTTCAAATGCCTGCTTATAAATATTCTTATATTATCAATTTTAAAAACAGCCAGGAGTCTGACAGAATATTCAAGAATTTTACAGGAGGGATTAAATAATGATTATAAATTCATATAATCTAAATACAAACAAATATAATCCTTCTTTTAAAAGAATAGATGCAGCTGCTGTTACAAAAACTGCAAAACAGGCAAAAAAGATTTTAAATAACACCTCTGACAGAGCAACAAGTTATATGGCTCTTGCTATAGGTAAGTTTGCATCATTTAAATCCGTACAAAAAGTTGTTGACTGGTTTAAGGATAAGAATTATCAGGCTCACCTTGCCGCAATTGTAGGATGTATTTTATCCGGATTTTATATGCTTGATACTGCACGTTCAAAAACAATTGAAAAAGATCAAAAAATGCCATTGATATTAAATCAGGGTGTTGTTTGTGCTTTTTCTACAATAGGTGCTTATACGCTTAACAATTATCTTGATAAAAAGATTAATAACGTATATGAATTGTTTAGTATCGCAAAAATTAAAGATAAGAAATTACAGGATCATTTCTTAAAATACAAGACAAATCCTGAATATGCAGATGTAATTGAGCGTACGGCATTAAAAAATGAAAAACTCTGCAGAATCTTGAAAAAGCTTGAAAGTAAATTTGAGTTTACAAATAATACACTTGTATTTATTAAAGATGAACTTAAAAAATCAAAAGATGATACAGTTGCAAAAGAATTTCTTAAGGAAATTAAAAATATAAATACAAATGGACGTGATAAAGCAGATGTATTAAAAGAGTTATTTTTGAAACGGATGAAAGACAGTAAAGTATTAAAATCCGTTTATAACAGAGAATCGATGAATAATGCTATTAAATTGTATGCAGGTATGCCGCAATCCGGCAATCTTCCTAAGTTATTGAACGGATTTAAAACAGCAAAAGCACTAATGATATTTGCATTGATATACAGATTTGTTTCGCCTGTTATTGCTACACCTATTGCTAACAAATTCAGCGAAAAATTTGAAGCCAAAAAGAAAACCAAGTATAATTCTGCTGCATAGCAAAAAAAATCCCGCATTGTACCGGCGGGGATTGGTTAGGTTTTAGTTTATAATAGGTTATTAGTTTAATTTGACTTAATAATAATTTATTATTTCATTTGTGCCAATAGTGCTTGAAGTTTGTCGGCACCTTTAGCATTTGAACCTATACTATAGCCTTCACTTAAAGTTTGTGGAGTATGAGTTGTGTAAACAACTTCTCCGTTTTTCATTAAGTCAGGTCTTATATTTGATAAATTGTTATTTGTTTTTTGCAATTGAACAGACGGCATTTTGTATACATTTCCAGAAGAAGGAAGATTCATAGCAGCCTGCTGTTTTGCAAGTGCTTCTGCCTGTTTACTTGTATATTGCGGCAACAAACCTTTTACATTTTGTTTTGCTCCGGGCAGATAGCCTTTGACTCCCTGATGAGGAATATTAAATGTTTGCTGCTCTTTCGGTAAATAATTTTCAACTGGACCTAAGTTTACTTTAGGTGATTCAACTTTTACCGGAAGATTTTGTTGTCCTGAAGCCGGAAGATAACCTGCAACCTGAGTTTGAGCAGCTGGTGTTGTGAAAACATTACCGGATGAAGGAAGATTCATAGCAGCCTGCTGTTTTGCAAGTGCTTCTGCCTGTCTGGCTGTCTTTGCAGGCAAGTAACCTGCTATATGTGTTGTCTGAGCACTCTGTGCCGGATTTGTCGGATTAACAGGATTTGTGTTAACAGGATTTACCGGTTTATGAGTTGGAGCCGGCAAATATCCAGCTACACGGCTTGTCTGAGCACTCTGTGCCGGATTTGTAGGATTAACAGGGTTTGTATTGACAGGATTTACCGGTTTATGAGTTGGAGCCGGCAAATATCCAGCTATACGGCTTGTCTGAGCACCCTGTGCCGGATTTGTCGGATTAACTGGTGGTGTATTAACTGGATTTGTATTAACCGGTCTTGTCGGTTTTTTGCCTTTACGTAATGCCAGTAATAGTGCAGCTGTACCTAACGCTGTACCTAAAATGCCCAGCATTGTTGGAACTTCGTCATGTTTTTTGTGAGCAGCTATAGGTCTGGCATAATAGTTATTGTTTTTGTCATCATTTTTTATTAAATAATCTGCATTGAATTGACCAATTCCAACACCGTTCATAGGAGTCATAAAGCCTCCCATTCCCATGCCCATATATCCGGGGTAAATACCCATGCCACAGTAACCGCCCATTCCAGTACCTCCGCCGTAAATACCGCTGTAACTAGCTTGAACATTATACATTGGACTCATCAAGCTTTGGAAACTTGTGCTGTAATTGTCAAAATTCATAACCATGACCTATTCTCCGAACTACCTTTAATTTTTTTTAAAATCTAACCTTACTTTTATAAAAACAATCGATTGGTAAAAATTGCCCGAATAATAAAATATGTTAAGAAATATTAAACACTTTTGTTAAATAACACTGTTATTTTGGATATCAGCAGGTACAATAGACATAGGTTATAATTTTTATATATTATGATGGGTACATAAACAGAGGGGATAAGAATGCTTGAATTTGACTACAGAAATGTCAAAGCTGAAATTGTCGGTGAAGAAAACGGGTTAAATCTAGAAGAAGCCTTTAACAATTTCAATGACAAAATAGCCAGAATTATAAGCGACTTAAACTCTAAAAAAGATAAACCGGGTCAGTGGCTGCAGTGGATGAATCTTGGCTATAGTGAAGAAACAGTATGGCTTGTTAAAGAATATGCAGCAATGACACAGGGCATGTTTGATAATGTACTTGTACTGGGTATAGGAGGATCTGCACTTGGGGGTATGGCGGTGTGTGAAGCACTTTTAAAGCCGTATTGGAATTTATTAGCTACCGAACAAAGGAACAATTTCCCGAGAATTTTTTTCCTTGATAATGTTGATCCTGATCAGATAAACGGATTGCTCAATATACTTGACCTAAAGAAAACACTGGTAAATGTTATTACAAAATCCGGTTCTACGGCAGAAACCATGTCGCAGTTTATGATTCTCAAAAACAAACTGCAGGAAGAACTCGGAGATAATTATGTCAGACACATCGTTGCAACAACCGATAAAAATTCAGGTATATTAAGACAGATTTCTAATGAAGAAGGATACAAAACTTTTGTAATTCCTGATGATGTAGGCGGAAGATTTTCTGTATTTTCTGCGGTCGGTTTATTGCCGTTTGCTCTTGTCGGTATAGATATTGAAGAGCTTGTTCAAGGGGTAAAAGACATGGATTTGGCTCTTAAAAATACCGATATAAGACATAATATAGCTGCACAAAATGCTCTTATCCATTATTTAATGGATACACAGAAAGGAAAAAATCTTTCTGTTATGATGCCATACTCTACAAGACTAAAATATGTGGCTGATTGGTTTGTTCAGCTTTGGGCAGAGAGTCTAGGGAAAGAAAAAGATAATGACGGAAATGTTGTACATATAGGTCCTACTCCGATAAAAGCATTGGGTGCAACTGATCAGCATTCACAAATTCAGCTTTATAATGAGGGCCCGAATAACAAGCTTATCAATTTTATTCGTGTTAAGGAATTTGATACAACACTTGAAATTCCCAAAATTTTTGAATTTACGGGAATCGGATATCTCGGCGGTAATTCAGTTAACTCGTTGATAAATGCAGAAGCTGATGCCACCAGAGTAGCTCTTGTCGATTATCAAAGGCCAAATGTGACAATAACACTTGAAAAGGTTAATCCTTATAATGTAGGACAGCTTTTATACATGCTTGAAGTGCAGACAGCAATAACAGGAGAGCTTTATAATATTAATACCTTTAACCAGCCAGGTGTTGAGCAGGCCAAAAATTATACATATGCACTTATGGGAAGAGCAGGTTATGAAGAGTCTGCAGCTACGTTGAAAGAAAAGATGGCATAAATCCTTATTGGTGTAACATAAAGTTACATATTTTTACATACGATTATGTCTTTGCTAAAATTAATTACGGAGCTTTTTAATTAGAGAGTAGTTTTATATGTCAGACATTAATTCCTTTGAAATAATACAAAATAAACTGGACGCACTGGTTGAAAAAATAGTACAAAAAGAAAATTCTGATGAGGATTTTCGTATTACTTATGCTCAAATTTTAGAAAAGATTAACACTAAAATGGATCTTTTTTCTAATGATGATACATATGAGCGTATAAATTTAATCGGTGCGGAACTGAATAAACTATTGCAGGAGCGTCAGGAAGTTATTGATGCAAAATTTAATGCTGTAAAAGGTGAATTTGATAATTTAAATGAAATATTGCTAAATTCTTTGAAAACTCCGGAGCTTCTTGCTGCTTTTAACAAAATTCAGAATCAAATACATTATTTTTCTGAAGAACAAGAAAGTCAAAAATTTACATTTAATTCTATAATTTCTCATATTGAAAAATTTGGTACACTTGAAGAAACGAATGATAATATAAGAGCAAATTTTGCTATTGTAAAAGAACAAAATACAATTATAAATGAGAATGTTAATAAACAAATTGACTTATTAAATAAATATAATTCTTTGATTGAAGAAAATAATCAAAAACTGTTAGATGACTTAAATACTGTTATTTTAAGCATTAGAGAATTCTCTGAATTGACAAATAAAGACAGTGAAGAAATAAAAAAAATTATCAATGAAAAAATTGATTCAGTTCTTCAAGAAGCAAAAGAAGCAGATACTTTGATAAGTGTTTTGAATA
Organism: Candidatus Gastranaerophilales bacterium; assembly: GCA_944324245.1. Classification (GTDB taxonomy): domain Bacteria; phylum Cyanobacteriota; class Vampirovibrionia; order Gastranaerophilales; family Gastranaerophilaceae; genus Limenecus. The sequence goes on from CALUVO010000001.1 coordinate 22,224, forward strand.
ATAATCTTACTACTTTAATGCAGGTTGTCGGCAACATATTTGATGATGAATCATTTCAGGAGACAAAGTCAGATATTGCTGATATACTAGTAAAAACAGCATTTCTATCAGAAGCTGTTTCTAAATTAGCTACAAAAGATGAACTGTTAAGTAATTCTGAAAAAAATAAGGAAGAAATTAAAGAAAATACAAAGCAGCTGGTTGGCTCGCTTGAAGAAAAAATTCTTGCAAAACTTGACTTCTCTTCTCTTGAAGATATAAAAAATTATACAGAAAAAATGTTCTTTCAAGGTACTGAAGTACTAAAAGAAGAAATGTGGGCAATAAAAGACAATGTTGCTAATTTTAGCAAAGAATCTCTTAAAAAGTCTGATTTTGATAATACAATACATGAGTTTAAAGAATTCAATAATAACATAAAGGAAGATTTAACTGATGTTATTTCAGAAGAAAGTGTTGCTACATCAGACCAATTGAAAGAAATATCAACATCTATCGAAGCATTAAGTGAAAATACAACAGAAAATAATAATGAATTATCTTCTCATTTGACAGAAATATCAACATCAATTGAAACATTAAGAGATGATATATCAGAAAATAATTCTACTGCTTCTTCCCAGTTAGTAGAAATTTCAACTCTAATTGAGACATTAAAAGAAAATGTTTCTCAATTAGTTTTAAACGAACAAAAATGTCAAATAGAGAAACTTTTGCAGGATTTGCAGTCAAAGTTTGTCACGCAACTAGTTCAAATAGCAGACAACATCTCGTTTGATGAGCAGGCAGATGACATAAATGAAAATATATTTGATACTTGCAAAAATATTAAAGAAAAAATAACGACTGATATAGAGTCTGTAAAAAATGATATTCAGCAGCTGCAAAATAATTCTCTGACAGATAATAACAAGATAGTTGATATTTTGTCTCAGATTGATGATGCTGTTAATAATGATATAACAAGCGATTTAAAAACTCTTATTTCAAGTTTCAAATTGTTAACCAGTGGTGTAAATAACGACAAAGATTATTTGTATACACTACCTGATATTGAATCTGACTTATCTAAAATAAGAGTTGATTTACAAAATATTCAAAAGACATTAAATTCTTCTGGTGATGGTATAGAAGAAGACCAAGCTGATATAACATCTAAGATTACCAGTATTAAAAAAACTGTTGAGAAAATTCAGCAAAGTCCGATAAATTCAGAAATTGCAGAAGTAAAAGCCCTTTTTACCGGCTTGAATGAAGATATTTCAAGCATTAGTAAACGTACAAATAAACTTATAATCGCTTCTGATGAGGTTAACAAAGCATTAAAGTCAAATGTTATAGCTTTTACCTCCTTGATAAACAACTTTGAAAAACAGAGCAAAGAATTTTACAATTCAACTTTTATGAAAGAACTGGACACCAGAATCGAAAATCTCTCTAAGATGACAGCGTCTCTTGTTCAATCCGATCAGGTTATGACAGAAGCATTTATGTATATGGGCGAATGGATAGATACAGCAAGTGATTCATTTGATGAAATAAAAACAGATGTATCAAAAATGAAAAAGTCGCTCCTGTCAGATGAAGCAGGTGCTGCACAGAGTCTTGAGCTTACAATTAACAATTTAAGTCAGAAAGTCGTTGAGCAAGATACAATAATTGGAGCTATTGATGAAAAATTGAATCAACTTGTTGCTCAACAACAAGAAACAAAAGAATTAAAATCTCTTATAGAATATGTTGCATCTCAAGTCAGCCTGACAAATGAAAAGGTTGTTGAAAATGATAAACTTGCTCAAAAAATAGCAAATATTGAAAAGCAGCTGAAAAAAATAGAAAAAAATGTTGCTGCAATTACTGAATATATTGATGAAGATGATTCAGAAGAAGATGAATTCTTCGATGAAGATGATTCTGAAGATTAATTGTTGCTCAGAACGAGCTTAAATGTTGCAAGATTTTTAATTGCAAACAATTTTGTTTTCATATTCTGTTCTTCATTGATTTTAAAAATTCTTATAATACGCTGGATTTCTTCAACATTTTTACGTGATGAAATGTCATATACATTTTTAATCGGATCTGAAACAACGTCCATTATAGTATTTAATTCATGTTCTTGCATAATAGGTATTCCTCTAAGACTCTATATTTCTATAAAGTGAATTTGATTATAAAAATTGCTAAATTTGTTATGAATTGTTAAGAAATATATACAAAGTATATAAAATTATATTCAAATCTAAAGATATACTTGAAATAGTGGATAAATTTATAATATATTCATATATAATATAAGACATATCAGTGATATAAAAAGGAGACCTTATGCTGCCTATAGTATCAGAAGAGCACGCATCTTTAGCATTTGCGGAGATATTTCAGGATGTTCACGGTTGGAGAAAAAAGATGATTCATTATATCAAAGATGAAAATCCTGAAATTAACAGTGCAATTATAGAAGCAGCAAATAATACAGACTTGGATCCCAAAGCCGTTGCATTAGGAGCCTATATGACATATATCCTGCTTGAAATGGCCGCAAAAGATGATGACAACATGGGATATGATATCGAAGACTAATATTACTGAACGATTTTTATTTTAAAATTTTGTATCGGCTGATTTGTTAATAGTTTTTTCTGATTTTCAAGTGTATTTTTTATGGAGAAAATCCAGCCTGTCTTAGGATTTACAAACAGAAAAAATGCTGCCTGACTTTCAAGTATACGCTGCTGTTTGTCGATTATCAACTCTCCTTTATCAGAAAGTTCAAAAATCGTAAAAGACAACGGTGTTGTAATATTACTGTCTATGTATGCATCAAACATAGTATTTCGAAGCTTTGTTGTATCTTTTAACACCGGCTGGTCCTTATATGTCGTACACCAGTGATAAAGCCTTGTAACTATTTTATCAATTTTATTTGTTTGATTGTTTTCGTTCATCCATTAATCCTATAAACTCATCAACCAGTTTTTCATTCCATTTTTTGCCTGATTCAAGTCTGATTATTTCAAGCGCTTCTTCTTTTGATCTTGCCACTCTGTAAGGACGTGCCTGTATAAGAGCAAAGTATGCATCAATAAGCAGTATAATTTGTGATGAAACGGGTATATCTTCTCCGCTAATCTGCTTTGGATATCCGGTACCATCCCAATTTTCGTGATGGGCTTCTATTATAGGAACTATATCCGTTATTGAAGTTATCGGTTTTAATATTTTTCTGGCTGCTATAAGCGGGTGTTCTTTTATTTGTTTCTTTTCTTCCTCAGTTAAAGGCTCTTTTTTATTCAGGATTTCTTCAGGAATCATTAGTTTTCCTATGTCATAAAGAAGCATTGCTATTTTTAGCTTGTCTATATCTTCTTTCGACATTTCCATTTTCTTGCCCAGTTCAATTGCAAGAGATACTTTTTGTTTTGTTACTCCTCGTTTATAGTGATTATTGTATGTCTGAGCAAGAGTATCTGCAACGGAAAAAATAGTATCTTTTGTATCCGCCGCATTTATGGCTTTTAGTTTTGAAGTAACTTCTTTGGCAATTTTATCAGGTATGGGCACTTTTTGCTTTGTAAGAATATCCATAAAAGCGCCGAATGCAACTTCATGCCACTCGGCTTCATCATTTGCCGTTTTGACCAGAGTAACTCTGTTTCTTCCGTTAATTTTAGATTTGTACATTGCCTGATCTGTTAAATCAAGAAGTTCATCAAGTTTTATAGAATGTTCCGGAAATGTACCGACACCCAGACTGGCCGTAATATGACCTATTGTATCAAGTTCTTTTGCTTCTATTGCCGCACGGATTCTTTCTGCGGCAATCATTGCACCGGAAGAATCTACGCCTGGTAAAAGAACAGAAAATTCTTCACCCCCAAGACGTGCAGGCGTATCTATAGAACGGGCATTTTTCTTTAAAATATCAGCAATTGTTTTTATTGCTAAATCTCCAAAAAAGTGTCCGTAGGTATCATTGATTTTTTTTAGATAATCCAAATCAAGGCTTATTATAGAAAATGGTTGGTGCAGACGCATTGCACGTTCCGCTTCTTTTTGCAGTGCCTGATTAAAGTATCTTCTGTTGTATAATTCAGTTAAAGAGTCTGTTACAGCCTCTTTTTTCAGATTTTCAAATAAATTTGCTATTGTAATAGCCATTTCTACCTGATTACCAAATAAAGTCAAAAAGTTCAATTCTTTGTCTGTAACATCTTCCCTGGGGGAAAAGACCATCATAACCCCGAATGGTTTGTTGGACGGATTTAGAGGGATACATATAACACTTTTGCTCACACCCAACTTATTAATTGCATCTATAACCTCCTGCTTAAAGTCATATAACAGACTATTTATAACTTCCAGATAGTTTTTGGAATGCAATATGCTTTTTTCTTCAATTGCTTTTGATATAAGCATCTGTGAGTCATATTTCAGATGATATTCGTGTATATCAATATTTTTTTCATTTAAATATTCAGTTAATTTTTTCAATATTGGGCTGTCTGAAAAAGCTTTTACTTTATAGTATTTTCCTTTTTCATCATCACATACCTGCAGAATTGTACTGTTTATATAGCCCATTTCACCATGCAGGGAATTTACAAGCTTTTGCAGAACACTTGACAATGGTTCTGATGAATTCATCAGCTCCCATACGTGTTTTAAGGTTAAAAATGCTTTGTTTGCCTGATCTAACTCCTGTGTTCTTTGCACAATCTCTTTTTCAAGCGCCAGATTTCGTTCATAAATTTCTATGAATTCTTTTTTATTACTTGAAATACTGTATTCTATTTCATTTACTTTTTGTGTATATTCTTTGAATTTTTTAAATAAATCCATATTTGTTTGATTATTATTGTACCGTGGAGTTTTATTATACTACTTTTTGCTTACAAATGTAAGGGTTTTAGAATAAAATTTTGTCAATAAGAGATATTAATTGTTCCGGCTTTATCAGTCTGCAGCATTTGTTTTTATCTGTTTTAAGCCTGCAATTCTTTTTAAGACAAGGACGGCAGTCTAATTCGGGAGCAAGTACATAACAATTGTCGCCGAAGGGTGCACTTCTTTTCTCCGCTGTAGCACTGAATAAAGTTATTATTGCAGGTTTTGAAACAGCCCAGGCTATATGAGCGCTTCCTGAATCAGGTGAAATTACTATGTCACAGCGTCTGAACAACTCTGCAAGTTCTTCGAGATTTGTTTTACCCGCAAGATTTATACTGTTTGTGCAGGTAGTTTGTTCTAATATCCTATTTATTAACGCATTATCAGAGTCCATGCCTGTAAATATGATATTTGCTTTGTCTTTTAAAGACTCAATCACTTCAGACCAGTAGGGTTCATACCAGTGCTTGTTTTTCCAGGTAGTTGCCGGTGAAATTGCTATAATTTTTTTTGTTTTATCAATACATTCTAGCAGTTTATCAATTTTTTCTTTGACCTGTTTTGATGAAGGTTTTAGAACAAACTTTATTTCGGACGTATCCGCACCGAGATGTGCTGCAAATTCAAGGTTTCTTTTTACTACATGATAATCCGGATCAAAGAGCTTATGCGATTGGGGGTATATCTCATTTGAAAACAGCCAGTAAAATTCTCGGCCACCTGAGAGTGTAATTTTCCTTTTAATATTTAAAAATGGAAGTATAGAGGCGCTTTTAAAAAGCTGCTGTGTATCAAGAACTGCGTCATAATGTTCCTCATTAATAGAATCTACTATATCTTTGAATTCTTTAATGTTTTTTAGAGAAATTATTCTGCGTTTTTTCCACTCTTTTTTAGGTAATACATAGCATTTGTCAATCAGAGGATTATCTTTTATAAAAAGCTGTGCTTTGTCTTCTACAACCCAGCCAATTTTACAATCGGGAAATGACTTTTTTATTGCGTAAGCAGCGGGAAGTGTGTGTATTGTGTCTCCAAGTGCACTAAGACGTAATATAAGAACTTTTTTTAACTCGTTATCCATTTTTTTATTATATAAAAAACTCAATAACCATACGAAAGATTTACTCTTCTTAATGTTTTTTAGACTTTTTGGTGGAGTCATGAATTTATCAAATTTATTATTATAGAAAAGTTGAAAATCGTCGATTATAAAAAATAGAACTACCCCAGCTATAAACAGGAAGGTTATTCACTAATGAGCAGTAAAAAAGTCCTCAAGCTCCGTCAATCAATATTAAAATACAACACAGAACTTTTAAAATTAAAAACACATCTGCCCTCCAGTGATGATGCAAATGTTAAATATAATAAAATTCTGATAAAAAAAGCAGTCTGCAGACAGGAACTTGAAGATACAAATGTATCCTTAGTTCACAAAATATTAAAGACTTTTTCCAAAACAAGCAAAAGTGAAAAGCTGATTTGTGATTATTTCAAATCATAATCATTTTGTAAAATTTAACAGCCTGAACGATTTTTTCTTATTTTCCGCTTCTCTGTCAGGGAGTTCATAGCAGTTAAGGCATCTTGCTTCATAAGTTTCATCTCCGCCTATCATAATAAGAGGAGAAGATTTGTCTGCAGGAAATCCGTTTATAAGCCTTTGTGTTCTTGTTGCATGGTCAGAACCGCATTTCATACAAACAGCCGTTAATTTATCCACTCTGTCTGCAAAGCAGAGTAATTCCGGCATTGAGCCGAATGGTTCGCCTTTAAAATCCAAATCCAGACCTGATGCTATAACTCTTTTACCGTGTTCAACCAGTTTTTTTACAACAGTTACTATGTCATTGTCAAAGAACTGTATTTCATCAATAGCAATTACTTCATCTTCAGGTGAAATCGTATTTAAAATTTCCCGGGCATTTTTAACTGTTATTGCATCAAGCCACAGACCGTTTCTGGATTCTATATAATCACCCTTTGCTCTCGTATCAAGTTCGGGAGAGATTACTTTTACTTTCTTCTGTGCTATAATACATCTTTTTACTCTGCGCAAAAGTTCTTCTGTCTTTCCGCAGCTCATAGGCCCTGTTATTATTTCAAAGTGGTAACCCATAGTAATATCCCCAAATCTCCAATATTTTACATTCACATGTAATCAAATTTTTACATGACATTCTTCCCCTTATTATATGATAAATTTAAAAATATTTTAATAATTAGCCCCGACAATTGCCCTATGTTAACATATTATTATGACAAAGGTATTGTTGATATCTGATAATGAAAAACAAAATGAACAAATAACTCAAGCTCTGGCAAAATCTTCTTTTGCTGTTATTTGTTCTTCTGATGAAGCTGCAGCATTGGGTTATGTCCAAAAAGGACTTGTTTCTCTTGTAATAATAGATGAAGAGCTAAAAGTACCGGATTCTGCAATTTTATGCAAAAAACTGCATGCTGCAGCAATTAAAGAAAATGTTGTAATAATTGCACTGGTAAATCAAAAAACCGAAAATTTGGAGCTTTTAAAACACACTAATGCATATATCACCAAACCTGTTAATGAAATAGTTCTTGCAGCCTGTGTAAGTTCTAATTTAAAGCTAAAAAGAGCTGTTGATACTCTAACATTAAATAATAGTGAACTGGCAAAGAGTCTTTATCAGCTTGATGTTTTATATAATACTTCCACGCAGCTGGCAGGGTCATTAGATAAGCAAAAGCTCATAAATATTATGATAGACGGTCTTGAAAAAAGCTTAAGCTTTTCATTGTCTTCTACCCTTGTATTCAATGATGAGCACAATATAGAGCTTATTATAAATTCATTATACGGAATTTCACCAAGATTGGAACATTCTTTAAAATTACGCGCTATATTGAGTTATCGTGCACTTTTTGATAAAAAAAGAGTGCCTTATGAACTTAATGTAAACGATATAAAGGTTATAAAAAACATTAAGCACCATTTAGAAGAGTATGATCTTAATATTTTAAAGTTTGATAATCTTTTTGCACCGATAAATGTGGGCGAAAAATTTTTCGGTCATATTGAGGTTTTTAGGGAGACGGATTTTTCTCAAGAGGATACAACCTGTTTTCAAACTCTTGCCAGACAGGTCTCGCTTCCTCTGGAAAATGCTGCTTTGTATGAAGAAATAAAAAATACAAATACAAAACTCGAGAAACTGGAAAGACTAAAATCAGAGTTTATTTCTATTGTTTCTCATGAATTAAGAACTCCTTTGACGGCAATAAAAAATTCTCTTGAAATCTGTTTGAGCGGTAAAGCCGGAGATGTAAGCTCCATAATGGACAAGTTTTTGAATATGGCGTCACGTAACGTAACAAGATTGTCAGGTATAATTAATGATTTGCTTGATTTATCAAAGGTGGAAGCCGGAAAAATGGATTTTAAATTTGAAAAAACAAATATTAATGCGCCGGTTGAATTTATAAAAAATACATTTGAAAATGTCGCAAGAGAAAAGAATATAGAATTAATTCTGGATAAAGACAAAAATATAAGTGATACCTATATTGATAACCAGAGAATAGAGCAGGTAGTTTCAAATCTTATTTCAAATGCAATAAAATTTACAAATGAAGGCGGTAAAATAACAGTTAAAACAGAAAATATCAAACAGTCTGATATCGATAAAACAAAACTTTTCGATATAGAAAAACCTGTATTTTATGACAATTATGTAAAAGTTTCTGTTTCAGACAGCGGAATAGGTATAGCTCAGGAGGATTTGAAAAAAGTATTTGACCAGTTCCAGCAGATAGAAAATTCTTTGAACAGGAAAAACGGCGGTACAGGACTCGGGATGCCTATTGCAAAACAGTTAATCGAAGCTCATAAAGGCTTTATCTGGGTAGAAAGTGAATTGAACAGAGGAACTACATTCTCTTTTGTTATTCCTGTTTGAGTGAAAGAGAAAAATTCGTTTCTGATATGCAAAAAGAAATTTCAAAAGCAAAAGCCTGCTCCCAGCATGTACTGGTTGTATTGATACAGGAAGAGCTAAATCAGCGTTATTCCTTTATTAACGATGTAATGGAAGAAAAAATTTCAATAATAAGAAAAACATCTAATACAAAAGAAGTTTGTTATACTGAAAACAATAAAAAATATCTGGAAATTATGATACCGGAAGCTGACAAATTTGCACAGGGCTTTATAGAAAAGAAAATAGAGAGCATTATAACAACCGAAACCGATGAAACAAATGCTAAAAAGTATGATATATTGTATTCAACGGCGATTTTTCCTGATAATGGAGAAGATACGGATTCTTTGTGCGATTATTTAACATCGGCTTTAAAAAAGAACACAATGGCGGAGGTGTGAATTAAATGAGCAGTGAAAGCAACGGCAAAAAAATTCTTATAGTAGACGATGAGCAGGATATTGTAGAAACTCTGAAATTTATGCTTGAAGCTCAAGGCTATGAATGTTTTTGCGCTTACGATGGTGAAAACGGGCTTAATATGGCTAAAGAAATTATGCCTGATTTAATGATTCTTGATGTTATGATGCCCAAAATTAACGGCTACAAAATCAGCAGGCTTTTAAAATATGATAATAAATATAAGGATATTCCAATTATTATGGTAACTGCACGCTCACAGGAAGATGATAAATTAATCGGACAGGAAACCGGCGTAAACGAATATATAACAAAGCCTTTTGAACTTGATGAAGTTATTGCAAAGGTGAATGAATATCTGGCATAATTGGAACGATTATCAGAGTTTTTCGTCCGGAGAGTTGAAAAAATGGAGTTTGTAAGAAATAAAACTTTAGAAAAATTAAAATATGATCTGGTTCGTGACAACCTTATAAAATACGAAGATCTGGAAACTGCAGAGCAGGTTGCACAAGTGCAGCATGTAAATGTAGGACAGGTTTTGATATCTTCCGGATTAATAGAAGAAGAAAAACTGCTTAAGTTCTTAGAGAGCAAACTTCATATTCCGTATGTAAATCTCGATGATTATTCTCTGGATAAAAAGTGCCTCGGTTACATTAATTTAAATAATGCCCAGAAATATAAAGTTATTCCTCTTTTTGAGATAGAAGGGATTTTGACTGTTGCTATGTCAGATCCTCTTGATTTGTTTGCTATAGATAAAATTGTAGAGGATGCAAAATGTGAAATAGAACCTGTAATTTCATCAGAAAATGCTATTTTAAAAAAGATTGAGGAGTATTATACAAGCGGAAGTTCAGTAGGACAGATTTTTATCGATGAAGATAAACCAAAATATGACTGGAGAGATGTCCTAAATGATGAAAATGTTTCTCAGGGGTTGTCTGATGAACATATTCAAAAACTAATACGTGCAATTTTGAAACAGGCTATATCTGATGATATTCACGAACTGTTTTTTGAACATATTCCAGAAGGTTTGAGCGTAACTTTTAGAAAAGAAGCACAAAATATTTCTACGGGGGATATTCCTTTAATTCTTGCTGCGCCTTTTATTGCAAGATTAAAAACCCTTTCCAATCTTGATCCGACAGTTTCAGAACTGCCGCAGCTTGGTAAATTGAGCTTTAAAGTGGATGATATGGCGCTTATTGCTAGTATCTCTGCATTTCCTACCATACATGGTGAAAGAATTTCCATAAAAATATACAAGCCGCCTAAAAAATTGTGTGAAACAGCTTTAGATACAAAAAAAATAAATACAATCCATAATGCATTAAAAGTACCGGGAATTATACTTGTATGCGGCTCCGGTCTTTGCGGTAAAACTCATATGATTTATTCTATTTTATCAGATATTGCTGATGATTCCCGTAATATCATGACAATAGAGTCAATAACAAAATATAATCTGGAAAATATAAATCAGTGCGAGTTGAACGAGCATATAGGTTTCAACCTTGATAAGGCAATGAGGTTTATAGAATTCCAATCTCCCGATATTCTTTATTTTGAAGGCATTAACACAAAAGAGGGTCTGGATTATTTTACATCTCTTGTATTGAAAAATAAGACTCTGATTACAGAGTTTTTGGCTGAAAATATGGCTGATTTGATGAAAAAGATGGCGCTAAACGAGTTTTCCATGTTTAAATCTCTCTTAACTTGCTTAATATTTCTTCACAATAAAGACAGTATTGAAGTTTTCGATAAAAAGGCTTTAGAAAAATATTTTGGCTAGAATTTAGAAAAATTTTTATTAACAAAATGTAAAAATATTTTAACAATCCTTGAAATTCGGTAAATTCGTTGAAAAAAATGTTTTTTATTATTATATAGGAAACCGAAGGTAAAAAAGGAATATTATTTTGAGTGGCGAAAATTTAAAAATCCCACAATTAAATATAAGTTTATCATCAACAGGTGCTGATTCTGCAGCTGGTGAACCTGCTTTTACATCAGCAAAACCAATGTTGTTTAATACAGGTCTGATAGACGCACGTGAATATGCTATTAACGGACAGGAACAGAATACTGTATCTAATGTCAATGTTAGTCTTGAGCAAGCTCTTTTTGAGTCAAAGCTCAAAACTCAGCAAGCACAGGTAAAACCTGAAGAATTGCCTGCAAATATCAGAACAGGCGCATTAGCTGCAATAGGAAATTATTTAAATAGAATAAAATATGGTGTAGACAAATTAGATACAGCTATTGATGATCGTGCGCTGGATGTACTTCAAAGGTACAGTATTCCTGAGTCTGATTTAAAAACAATGTATGAATCAAACCCGAGATTGCAGGCAATCATTTATCAAATGCTGCAAGCGGGGGCAAATTACGGAATTCAAATGGGATAGTATTACAGGGGATATTTGGAATGAAAACAAAAGATGTATTGCATTATGAAAATTTAAAAACTATAAAATATACACATCTGGCTACGACAATTGTTTATGCTCGTGCTATAGCAGAAGTTCTTGGGTATTCAAAAGAACAGATTCATGTCATAGAAGTTGGGGCATCTCTTCATGATATAGGCAAATCATTTATCCCGCCGTCAATTTTAAACAAGAAGGGAAAATTAACAAAAGAAGAACGTGAGATTATCAATTATCACTCTGTAATCGGCTATGAAATTTTAAAATCCGCAGGCTATGGTGTTAATGTTGCGGAAATTGCAAGAGACCATCACAATCCGCTGTCAAGAAATCCGATGGCTCAAATTGTAAGAGCTGCTGATATTTATTCTGCAATGAGAGAAGAACGTTCTTACAAAAAGGCAAAGACACATGAAGAAGCAATGGAGGTTTTGAAATCCGCAAGGGTGCCTCAAAAGATTCTTGATGCACTGGATAAAAAATACGGTAAAAAATATACAGCAACAAATCCTATTCAAGGCTTTTCAGTTCGCACTGCAGTTGCTTAATGCTTGTTTTTAGCGTATCGTTGTTGTTTAGAGCTTCTTTCAAACATTGTTTGTAGTTTTCCGTATCACCTGCTTCTTTATATAACTGTGCAAGTATATAATAAACATCTCCATTATATGGGTTATTTTGCAAAGAAGTTTTCAAAAGGTTCATTGCTGTATTCAAATTTTGCTCTTTTGCATATATTTTTGCCAGTATAATAGAAGCATTATCGTCTTTAGGATTTAACTCAAGTGTTTTTTGCAAATATTCTTTTGCCTTTTGAGTATCTCCTTCCTCATAAAAAATAGAGCCGAGATTAAAATATGCCCAGCTGTAGTCCGGACACAGTTCTAATACTTTTTCATAGTGCTGTTTACATAAATCTCTTTGTCCTGTTTTGTCGTATTCATAAGCAAGGTAAAAATGCGCGAGATGATCATCAGGGTTAAGTTCAATAGCTGCTTTCAGGCATGTTATAGATGTGTCATGCTCTTCTTTTTTTGAATATAAATATCCGAGGTTAAAATAGCTGTTTGCATCATCCTCTTCCAGCTGTAATACACGTTTGAAAAACGGGATTGCTTTATCAAATTCTTGTGTCTGCAAATACGCATATCCAAGGTTGTATAAAAAATCAGGTTCATCAGGGCTTATGTTTAGTGCATTTTGATAAGATATAATAGCTCTGTCAAATTTTTTCAGATTTTCAAGAACAATACCTGCATTATAGTGCAATCTTGAATCTTCAGGAAATCTCTTCAGAAGATAATAAAGATGTTTTAGAGCTTCTTCATTATATCCGTTTTCTAACAACTCCGTAGCCAGCTCTCTTCTGACTTTAAAGTCAGTGGGATCATGCTGTATTTTTTCATTTAGCTCTGTAATTTTTTTTATACTATTTTCATTGTTTTCCATAATTCAATTTTAACGTTTTTTAGCTTATTTGCAAAATATAAAATATTACTAATCCAAGAATTGCTTGACATATTTACTATTTTAAAGGAATATAGTTATACGGTTTTGCATTGTGATCAGAATGCACGAAGTGCTCCGCCACAATACACGTAGTTGAAAATTAAATAATTTGCCCTGGTGGCAGGAACCAGCAAGGCATAAAATATACAAAAACAATTAAGTAT
>CALUVO010000002.1 GCA_944324245.1 Candidatus Gastranaerophilales bacterium
AGAGCGAACAGCCATGTGAACAAGGACAACGAAATGGAAAATTTTTAGAATAAAAATTTGAAATGAAGTACTTGACCTTGTGAACGCCAATAATCCAAGACATACCCGGAGTCAGTTGACGATATGAGATTTTTATATATTAACCATCTGGTCAATATAATATTCAAAAACCTTTAACCTTAGGGTTGATGTTTTTGGCATGCCTAAAAAGTATTATTGAATTGTAGAAGTTGAGTACATAAACTCTTGGGGAGTAGAAAAAGAGTAATGAGAAGTATCGTAAATTTAGGCACAAAATTGTCATTGGCGGTATTAACCGTATTGTTAACAATGTCTTGCGCAACAGCAAACACATTAAAAGAAGTCCAAATTAATGCACAGGATTCGGGCTACGGAATTGTTTTTAAAACAGATGAGGCTGCACAAATTAAAAAAACAGTATATTCTGATGACAAAATGACGGTCGAGCTTAAAAATACAGAAGCTTCTTCTGACCTTGATACAGTATACAACAATGTTACGGGTGTGGAAAATGTAACTATTGCTCCTGCTTCAAAAGACAGCATAAAAGTTACTTTTAAAGGTGAAGGCATTGCAAACAGCAAACTCTACTTTGAAAAAGATTCAACTGCTGTTTCTTTACCTCCCGTAAATACATCTTCTCAATCCATTCAATTGAATGCTCCCGTATCAAGCTATACTCCAGTATACAATCCTGACGCATTTGCTCAAGAAGAAACATCAGAGTATTCACAAACTTCTAATCCCAAACTAAACGAAACATTAACAAAGATGCACATAACAAGAAGTATGCTTGTTAAAGCAAAAAGCTATATAAAAAAAGCAATAAACAAAACAAAAACAGGCGACATAAATGTTATGACAATTCTTGGAATTATATTTATTGCTGCTGCATTTATGTTTAAAGCTAAAAAATCGGCAAATACCAAAGCTCAAACAAAAGAAAGAAGCCTTACGGGAATAATTCCACAAAGAACAGCACAAATGGAGCGTGAAATCGGTCTGAACAGGCAACTGACTGATAATATGAAACTTAATAACAACTCTGTAAATCAGATTAAATCAGGATACGGAATAAAAGCCTATCAGCAGAGCCAGAAAAACCCGTATATGTCTCCTTCCATACAACAGTCAACAAACGGAATTTCAGGAATTGCAAGAAGAAAACCATTGGCAACTACGCCTGTGAAAAAACAAACAATGAAAAACTTGCCTGTTGAACCAAGAGTAGGCACACCTGTAAAATCAAAAGCACCTGCTGTTTCTTCATTAAATCTTAAACAAACAAAAGTAACACCAAAGCAATCAACTATGGATACATCTGATATGGACAGTATGAAATTTTTAGAATCCATAACAAAAATTTATGAAAAAAGCGGTAGAAGTGATCTTGCAAAAGGTTTAAAAGATAATCTGAGAAAAGCACAATTAGCAAACCACTTATAAAGATATTAAAAAAAATAAAATGAGAAAAGAGAGAGAGAAATAAATAGACGATACTCAACAATATACGAGACAGTTAACTGTCTCTTTTTTTTGTATATTAGATTTTGGTTTGGTGTTATGCGGCCGCTAATGTAACAACTATTGCATATACACTGGTATATGAGTTGTTGCTGAGTTTAGTTCTGTATGGCAGAGTCAAAGTCTCTTAATTGCATCTGCTACTTTAAGACCAGACTAGATTACACTAATTTCCAAAAAACATAGACAAGATATATTAAATAAAATACACCACAGGTTACAAGGATATGTGCACTAAAGTGTTTATCGCGATACAGATTGATAAATAAAAGTACGGTAGAACAATAAACCATCAGTATATTTATCAGCGATTCCATACCAAACACCCATGGTGTCAACAAAATACCTATTGCAGTCGGTATACAGCTTTGAAACACCATTGCCCCGGTGATATTTCCGAGAGAGAGAGTGTCTTTTTTCTGGCTTACCCACAGCACGCTGTTGAATTTTTCCGGAAGCTCAGTTGCAATCGGAGCAAGGATAAGGCTCAATACAAGAGGATTTATTTTAAATAAATCAGCAAAGTATGTTATCTGTCCAACAAAAAGATGTGCAAAATAAATTAATGCGCCTATAGAAACAGCTACCTGCAGCCATACAAGAAATGTATTGTATTTTCTGAAAATCTTTTCAAACAAAAGTTCTTCAATTTCCGCACTTTCTCCGCACTGTGAATGCGAGCAGTTGAGAGTTTTAAATACGTATACAATATAATAAATAAAAAGACCCGCTGCACAGGCATATTTTATAACGGGAATATGGATAAAACCGGCTGCTATTGCCAGAGTGTAACTAAAAAAGAAGAATTTTAAATCACGGAACATAACAACGTAATTTGCATTCATTTTGCGCTCACGTTTGCCCATTGCCCAGAAAATTACAACCGCAACGCCTGTAACAAACATTGCAAGAGTAGAAAGCAAAAACGGAGCTCCGAGTATAGCACCGATACCTATTTCTTTTCCAACATTTACATCCGTATGAGCAAGATAAGCGCCGAGAATCGCTACCAGAGGCACAATTGTTTCCGGTAATGCCGTTCCGACTGCGGCAAGGATACTTCCTACAGCTCCTTCATTCAGGTTATAAATCTTGCCCAGATGCTCAACTGCGTTTGTAAATACAACACAGCATCCGACTATTAAAAATAAATTTAATAATGTTAAAAAACCGTGAAAAATTGCGTCCATTGTTTGCTTTCCATATCTTTACTTTTGTATATCTGATTTTATATTATAATATTTCTATGGATTTCAAATCATTTAAAGAAACGATAGAAAATGCAAGTAGCATTATAATAATCTCCCACGTAAATCCTGACGGAGATACACTTGGCTCAATGTGTGCATTGTACGGGATTATAAAGGATAATTTTAACAAAATTCCCGATATGGTTTATAACGGTATAATCCCTGAAATATATAATTTTTTGCCTGCTATAAAACAAGCTAAAAAAACCTCTGAGATACAAAACAAAAATTATGACCTTGCAATAGCAATAGATATTGCTGCAAAAGACAGAACGGGTGATTCGTTTCCGATTTTTGAAAATGCAAAGATAAAAATGAATATAGATCATCACAAAACAAATAACGGTTACGGTGATGTAAATTTTGTAAACGGTGATGCCTGTTGTGCAGGAGAAGTGTTATTTGATATAGCACAGCAGTTAGGTCTTGTAATCAATAAAGAAACAGCAACAGGATTATATACTGCGTTTTTGACAGATACCGGCTGTTTCAGGTATGAAAATACATGTGCTCAAACTCTTCAAAAATCAGCAAAACTTATCGAATACGGTGCAAATCCATCTGAAATATCAAGATACTGTTATGAATCAAAACCCAGAAATATGGTGCTTTTGCATGCACATTGTATGGTTAATGCAAAATTTGAAAACAATAACAAAATTGCATACGTATTGATAACAAACAAGGATATGGAAAAGTTCCATGCAAAAAACGACTATACGGAAGGCATTGTGGAAGAACTGAGAAGAATGTCTACAACAGAAGTCTCTTTCGTACTCAAAGAGGTTGATGAAAATACAACAAAAGCAAGCCTGAGAAGCAAAACTATTGATGTAAGCAATATTGCGGGAATATTCGGCGGCGGCGGACATACTTTTGCTGCGGGATGTACAATAAGAAAACCTGTAGATATAGCATGCAACAAGCTGTTAGAAGAAATACAAAAAGTTTTAAATTAGAAATTTATGAAAATATTTGATTCTATTTTTAATTATTTAAAAAATCTGATTAATCGTATTATTATTGACGATTTTTTAGGTATGGCGGCAGAAATGGGATTCTGGTTTGCTATAGGGATATTTCCGTTTATGCTGTTTATGATGTCATTTTTTACAATGCTGGGCAAAAAATCACTGTTTATGCCGATTATGCATTTTCTGGATTCTGTTGCGCCTACGGATTCCGTAAATTTAATTAAAGAAGTATTAAATGAAGTTATTATATTTGAACACGGCGGTTTGATGGCTGTATTCGGTTTTTGTGTAACAGTCTTTCTTTCATCGAATGCTATTTTTTGTATTATCAAAGGGATGAACAGAGCTCTCGGAATAGAAGAGTACAGAAGCCTTGTTGTAACCCGTTTAATTTCAATATTAATGGTATTTGTAAACATATTTTTTATGTTTATAACAGTTAACCTTGTAATTTTTGGCAAGGTTATTTTGCAATTTGCACTGAATTTTATAAACTTTTCAAACGCTGCTATTATTATATTGCTATTCAGCCGATGGATTGTGTCGTTTATTGCTTTGTATGTTACAGCATATCTTAACTATTTTCTTTTACCGGCATGGCAGGGCTCTGACAAGCTTAAAAGCAAAAGTTCATTACCAGGAACACTCTTTTTCTGTCTGTGCTGGATGTTAGGTTCATGGTGCTTTTCAATATACATAAACAACCTGCACACTTACAACCGTGTGTACGGCTCAATCGGTGCGTTTGTAATGCTTATGGTATGGCTGTATTACACTTCTTTAATGCTGCTTGTGGGCGGAGAAATAAACTCTCAGGCATATAAGAGGTTTAAAGAAAAAGAAGACAAAAATGTATAAAAAAACGGAGATTAACTCCGTTTTTTTATATATCTGTTAATTTTTTATCTAATTTCCGGGAGCAAGAATAATTACAAGGTTTCTGCCTTCCATAGCGGGTTTTCTTTCAACATTTATAGGTTCATTTTCCAAATCCGTAAGGAATCTGTTTGCCAGATCAAATGCCAGCTCTGAATGCTGCATCTCGCGGCCTCTGAGCATAATAACAATTTTTACCTTGTCACCCTGAGAAATAAATTTTTTAATATTTTTAATTCTTACATTATAATCGTGAACATCGATTTTATATCGGATTTTAATTTCTTTTACTTCTACGGTATGTTGTTTTTTCTTGTCTTCTTTAGCCTTTTTTTCCATTTCATATTTATACTTGCCGTAGTTCATTATCTTAGCAACCGGCGGTTCCTGATTGGGTGAAACTACCACTAAATCCAAATCTTTTTCATCAGCCATTCTTTGAGCTTCCGCTGTAGATATGACCCCATAATTTTCGCCTTCGCTGCCTATAAGTCTTACTTCTTTACATCTGATGTTTCTGTTGATTAAAGCAGCATCCTTACCGCCTGAAAAACCTTTGCTAATAATTATTCTCCTTTATTACGCTATTATTCGATTATCTATTGTAGTGTGCTAAACAGGAAAATGTCAACAAACATACGCAGTATAGACTATGTATAGTATCTTGTTGCTTAACTAATCTTTCAGGTGTTTAAAATGTTTGTATAAATACGCAATGCCAAGCACAAAACAAACAGCCACAATAGCAACATCAAATTTGTGCCAGATATGCTTAAAAGCCTCCATGTTCTGTCCCATTTTTACACCGACATAAACAAGGAAATAACTCCATATTAAAGAACCTAAAAATGTAAATGTAAAAAAGAATCTTTTTTTTGCTCTTAATATACCGGCAGGAAGCGAGATAAATGTTCTTATTACAGGCAGCATTCTGCAGATAAAAAATGCCCAGTCTCCGTATTTTTCCACCCATTTGTCAGCTTCTTCAAGGTCTTTTTTGCTTACAAGAAACCATTTTCCGTATTTTTCTACAAATGTTCTGCCTCCGAAATATCCGAGATAATATGAAGGTATAGAGCCTATTACACAACCGAAAGCACCTGCCCATGCCGCAACATGAAAGTTGAAAACACCTTTTGAAACAAGATATCCTGCAAAAGGCAGTATTGCTTCACTCGGCAGGGGAATGTTACATGACTCTATCGCCATCAAAAGACTTATCCCCAAAGGCCCCATTGCAGTAATAACGTGTTCTATAAAAGTTATCAAATGTCCTAATATTGTATCAAGCATATTCTATCCCCGCTATTTTTATTTTAATAAACAAAATCTGTGTTAGTTAAACCGTGTCTGCGCTGCCTGTATACCTTGAGCAAGATAGACTTCTATTGAGTCTTTTATTTTAGAGAGCTCGGGCTTTAGTATATCAAGCTGCTCCTGTGTAAAGTTTTGCAGAACATAAACTTCTGACGGAATATTCGGCTGCGGGCCTATTCCCACCTTCAAACGGTCAAAATTATTGTTTCCGCCAAGAACCTGTATAATGGATTTTATTCCGTTATGTCCTCCGTCAGAGCCTTTTGCGCGGTAACGTATTGTTCCTGCCGGCAGTGCTATGTCATCATACACAACAAAAATGTCTTCTCTTGGAATTTTATAAAAATTCATAACTGCAATCAAAGATTGTCCTGACAAATTCATAAACGTGTGCGGTTTTAAAAATATAACAGATTCCCCGTTAACAACGGTTTTAGCTGTTTCTCCGTTAAATTTGGATTCAAACTTAAAATCAAAATTCCACTGATAGCTCAAATAATCCAGAACAATAAAACCCGCATTGTGGCGTGTAAATTTGTATTTATCTCCCGGATTGCCCAGACCTGTAATCAGTTTCATTTTTTACTTTCTATCAAAATTATCTTTTAAGTTTATCAAAAAATAAGATTACTCCAAACGTTACGTCCTTTTAACCAATAACAAAAAGTTAAAAAGCGTTTATCTATATAATGTAAGTTTAAATTAAAAACAGAATTTTTAAAACTTTTTCAAATATTTTATATTAGGGACGGAGGAGACTAATGTCAACCAAGAGCAAAGCCATAGTTAACTTAAAAAGCAGTGAAAAGGTTGCAAATTTTTTAGAGTCTAATCATCTTCACAAGAAAGATTTTGCCGAAATGATAGGTGTTACACTGTCTTATGTTTACAACCTTATAGACAATACAATACCTTTTTCGACAAGAGGCATCACTCTTGAAAGAATTGCAACTGTTATGGATGTAGAACCGGAGGAATTTGTTGAATATAAAATTCCGCAAGAACCGATTATGATAGATGAATCTATAGAATTTTTAAGAGAAAAACAAAAAGACAAAGGTATTTCTACTGTACAGCTTTTAAAAAGTTTTCCGAGAAAAAAACGTGTTGAAATAGTTGATATATTAAGAGGCGCAAGACCTATACCTCTGGATTGGAAAGAACTGACTCTTATCGCGCAGGTGCTTGATATTACTAAAGAAGAAATCTATCCATACTGGGAAGAAAGAGCAAGAAGATTGCTGCAAACAGCAGGCATGAATCTGCAGACAAATCAGGGGCTTGTGGATTCTATGTTTGATTGCGCAAGAAATTATGTGGACGGTTCAAGATAACAAAATATTTCATTTAATTTTTCTTGGATATTCGTTTTATTTTACCACGACTTATTTCTATTTTGTAGGAGGTAGATCTTGGTCGCGGTTCGTATATACGTGGTGGATAAAAGCCGGTGACGGGCAGAGCGGGCGTAAGCCTGCGATTTCAAATTAGCCTGCGACCACAGGTCGCGGTTCGCATTTACATGGTGAATAAAAGCCGGTGACGGGGCTCGAACCTGCGACCTGATCATTACGAATGACCTGCTCTACCAACTGAGCTACACCGGCTTAATTTCACTAAATTTCAATTATCAATTGACTTTAATTTATAAAAATCCAACGATTTAATTTTCACATCACCGTCAGAAACAAATTTTACATCATTCCCGTTTTTATCCGGATAAATTCTTGAACTCATCACAACCTGACCGTCATTTGCAAAAATCTCGACTGATGATTTATCAACAAAGATATGCAGCTTCAAAAGATTATCTACCAGAGGCAAAGAGGCTTCTCTCTCACCTGTGAGCAAATGATTTGGCGTACTGCTTGATTTGTCACGGTTCAATTTCAACAATTTGCTTTCTTTATCATAACGCAAAACTGTTTCTTGTGAAGAGGAAGCTCTTAATTTAACGGCAAAAGATTTTGCCTGTGTCAAATCAGCTGTTACTATTAACTCATATGAACTGCCGTTTATGCGGTTAAATTCTCTGGAACCGTTTAGCTTTTGATCTTTGTAGTTTGCAGAGTCATGCCTGAGAACTTTCAAACCGCTGTATGGAACAGTAACAATTTTACCGTTAACTATTTTCAACTCACGGGGAATACTCATCATACCAGCCCAGCCTTCTTCTGTTTCAGGCATTTTTGTATCCTGCATATCAAGCCACGCAATCAATACATATTTCCCGTCAGGAGTTTTTATTACCTGAGGAGCATAAAAATCAAACCCGTAATCAAACAAACCGAACGGCCCTTTTTGCTTGAATTTTCCTGTATCATAATCCAGCTTTCCTATAAACCAGCCGGATTGATATTTGTTTAAAAACATTTTTCCATGGGGCTTAATACCCTGAGGAGAAATAATTAATACATCATCATCGCATATATGAAAGAATCCGGGAGACTCCCACATATAGCCCATTTCACCGCTAGCACCGATGGCTGTTATGTTGATAAATACCCAGTTTCGTAAATCTTTGCTTTTAAAAAGCAGTACAGCGCCGTCTTTAGTCTTTTCGTACTGAGCACCTACAAGGGCATAATATCTGTCAGATTGTTTCCAGACAAAAGGATCTCTAAAATCTTTCAGGGAAAAATTCAAAACAGAATAATGAGGAGCCATATTAATTATAGGATTATTTGCTGACTTGCCGAAATTTATCCCGTCTTTGCTCATTGCAAGATTTTGTGTCTGATGAATTTCTGTTTTGTCATCTTTTTTGTTCACAACATTCCCTGTATACAAAAGATACAGTATATTGTCTTCTACAATTGCACTGCCGGACAGAGTTCCGTCTTTGTCATATGATTCTGACGGTGCAAGAGCAATCGGCATTTCTTTCCAGTGAACTAAATCAGGGCTTACATAATGCCCGCGGTGCATTTTTTCATCTTTAACGGAATAGGGGTTATGCTGATAAAAAAGATGATACTGTCCGTTAAAATAAGAAAGACCTCCCGGGTTATTCATCCTGTTTGCCGGTGCAGCAATATGGTATTGAGGATAAAAATGTGTTTTATCAATTTTAATCGAAGCAGCATCTACGCTTTGCTGTGCCTTTTGCAATTCCTGCTTATGAGAAGCTACATCGGCAAATGAAGCATTTTGTAGAGAAAATACCATTATCAGTGTTAAAATCAAAGACCTGATAGGATTCATAAACTTCTATATCTCCATATTTTAGAGCCTGCATTATAATAACACAAAAAATTTAAAATTTTAAATCCCGATAAACTGTTTGAAGGCAGGAGAAATATTTTTTTGTCTTAGAAATGTTTGTGCAGCATTTTGTGTTTTCTTATCTTTATTAAATCTGTATTTAGTAAAAAGATTTGAAACACCTGCAACAAAAAATCCCATAACTCCTATACTAAACAAAAACGGCACACCGAATATAAGAATTTTTTGTTTAACCAGTTTTTTAAATTCAGCTTCTATAGATGTTTTATTTTTTTCTGCCAGATTTTTTGCTAAACCTTCTAATTTGTCAAAAGGAATAACTTCTAGTTTTTCATTAATTGTTTCTTTGCATTTTCCTTTTTTTCGCAATAATTTCTTAAAACCGTTTTCGAACAAATCCGAGCCGGTAATCATATAAAATCCGACAAGCGGGAAACGGAACAAAGTTTCTAAGAAATTTTGCTTGCCTCTGTCTTTTGAAGCTCCAAAATATCCTGCGCCTCCAATAATTACGGAAGAAGTAAGCTGACCTTTACTCAATACAAGCTTGCCGTTTTCTGATGCAAAATCTAATGAAAAGTATTTATTGAAAAAGTTTTTTGCTTTCTCATTTTTGCTAAAGAACTTTGTGCCGGGGGCTAAGATTGCTTCTGAAATATTTTGCAGAGTTTTGGAGTTTTCACCTTTTTTTGCTATTAAAATACCGAGACTCAACGCAGTTACAAAAACTGCGGCTGCTCTTTTTATATTTTTAAATGCACTATTTTTAACTTTTTCCTGAACAGATTTGTCTTCTTTATTGTTATCCAGATTTACAACATTATTAAAATTACCTTTTTTAAAGACTTTTAAAGTCATAAGATTTTTAAAATAATTCAACGTAAATTCAGTAAGAGGAATAAACAATGCACTCAGTGCTATAGCTGCTTTTACGGGAATAACCTGTTTGTTCAAAGAGTTATTTTGTTTCAACAATTTTTCAGCACTGTGCGCAACCAATTTTTTCTCTTCGGGATTTAATTTTTGTGAAAAGAACTTTCTTGCTAAATTTTCACCGAGCAGCGCCGGCACAAAGTAAACAAGACAACTCTCCGTTAACTCAAGAAATGTATTTTCCGCTAAATCAGCCTTGCTTCTGGCAAATGTTGCTTTAGGAAGAAGACAGGTGCTTGTGTCCTGAATAAAACGTGTACTGGATAGTCCTGAGGGCTGTTCCTGATGATTTACAAATTTTGCTGCTGTTCGAAGTGGCTGTGACAGTGTATTTATTAAATTGATAGACATTTTGATAATTCCTTTAACCTAAACTGTGATTAACTTCTTATGGTCAGATGATTATGTTTTTGCAGATAACACAAGACTGAACCAACAATTTCAGTACAGGTTTAAATTAAAGAAATCAAATAAATCGCAAAAATTCATGCCTGTACTACATAGACAGGCGCCACCAACGATTATTCAATTTAATAACACTTTTTATCTTCATAGCTTCAATATAACGTTAATACAAAAAATCGTCAATAGAATGTCCGAGAAAAATTCGTGATAAGGAGCAAAGCGACGTGAACAAGAACTCTGTTCAAAATGATTGAGTATCATTTTGAATAGAGGGATGCTAAGTCAAAAGCGGAGCTTTTGCGTGCAGTATAGTAATTGTGTCCCATTGAAAAGGTGAGCAGTGACGCCTCGAAGCGGAATCTGACGGGGCTTTGCCCCATGCGAAGGCAAACCACGCTTTGCCGTAGCGTCAGTATTCCAAGACAGGCTCGAGGCGGCAACTGCGACACTAGATTAGATAAAATGCTAAACATTTAAAATTGATTTTTAATAAAAATACATTATTATAAAATTATGAAAAAGTTATGGTCATTAATTTTTATATGCCTGCTGTTCTGTTCGCTAAAATCTTATGCGGCAACAGACTATGAAACTTTGTATGAAAAAGCGCAGGTGCCTGATTTTGAACTTGTTCACAATCTTGACCCTTACCAGAATGAAGACTATCAAAAATATGCTTATGCACCGTATCCTCTATTTCGACTGAGTTCAACAGTCTATTTCAAAAACCAGACGGTTCCTGCCGGATACTACATTCTGACTCCGAGAGTGATAAAAGACAGAGATTATGTGTTTTTCAAAGAAGCCGGAAAAGTAAAATATATTATTCCTGTTGTAAAAAAAGAACTCGTACCTGTAGATTTTTACCATACAAATCTTCCCACACCAAAACTTACTAAATGGCAGGGCTTCTGTAAAAATGTAAGGGAAAAATTTTATACTGTTTTCAGAAATTCTTCTAAAAAAGCGCCGCCTCCTCAATCATACATTGTTACGGAAAATACTGAAGGTAATTTATACGTTATTATTCTGTATTACGGTGATGTAAAATATTATATGGTATTTAAAGCAAATAAATATTAATATTCCATATCATCAACATCTTTTTCCGGCAAGGCAATTTTTTCGGGTGCAGGTTTTCGGAGTTTATTTCTGTACAGGAATAAAAGGGGCAGGCAGACAAAGGTAATAATACCCCATACCCTGAATGTTTCAATGTATGCACACAGAGTAGACTGCTGAATCAACTGGTTATACAGCATACCCTGAGCTTTTTGAAACGCCACCGCATAAACATCAAACTGCGCAAAATAAGATGTAAGGCTGGAAAGCTTTTCCGCATAAACGGTACTTGTATTATCCAAAAATCCTACCATATTATGCTGAAAAGCCTGAGAATATCTTGAGACCATTGTTGCAACAAGTGATGTACCTATAGCTGCTCCAAGATTTTTAATAAGGTTTTGAACCCCGCTCGCATTAGTCATCTGAGCATTGGAGATTGTTTCCATTGAAGCTGTAGTTAACACGGTAATGGTTAACCCTACGGAGAACCCGAAGATTATATTTGGTATAACAATATTTATCATGGAAAATTCAAGATTCAAATGCCCGAACATCAGACCTGATATACCAAGCAGAGTTATTCCTATTGCAGTAAAAACCCTGAAATCAAGCACTCTGTTCATTACGCTGTAGAGAAAAATTGCAGCAACCGAGCCAAAGCCTCTGGGCATCAAGGAATATCCGCTCCAGAAAGCATTGTACCCCATCAAATTTTGTAAAAACAGAGGCATTATCGTTGTCGAAGCATAAAGAACCATATTGGCAATTACCAGTATTGTTGTTCCTATCAAAAAATTCCTGTCTTTGAATACTTTTAAATCAATAATAGATTCTTTTTGAACAATTTGAGAATATATAAAAAGCACCATTGCAATCATAGAAATCCCGAAAGTCCAGCATATCCATTCAGAGCCGAACCAGTCAGCATTGTTCCCCTTGTCAAGAAATACCTGAAAAGTCACAAGCCATACTATAAGAAAACCAAAACCTATATAATCAATTTTTGCGTTATCTTGTTTTTGGGCATAAGGCGGATCATAAATCCACAATTTTGACGTAACAGCAGCAAGTATTCCAAAAGGTATATTTATAAAAAATATCCAGTTCCACGACCAGTTATCCGTCAGCCATCCGCCCAAAATAGGACCTATTACGGGTGCAACAACAACCCCGAAGCCAAAAATTGACATTGCAAGAGCTCTCTTTTCAAGAGGAAAGGCCTCAAGCAAAATTGCCTGAGAAACAGGCAAAAGTGCTCCGCCTCCAAGCCCCTGCAGTATCCTTGAAAATATCATCATTTCCAGAGAAGTTGACATTCCGCAAAGTAGTGATGCGATTGTAAAAAGTAAAATACAGGCTATAAAAAACGCTTTTCTTCCGAAGAATTTAGAAAACCAGTCAACTGACGGCACTACAATACCGCTTGCAATAAGATAGCTTGTTAAGATCCACGTAGCTTCATCATTACTGGATGAAAAACTTCCTGCCATTTGAGGAAGAGCTACGTTTGCAATAGTACCGTCCAGCACAAAAATAAAAGTTGCGCTCATAACAGCTATTGTTGTGAGCCACGGGTTTATATTAGGAATGTCATCCCGTATTTCCTGCAATATTAAAAAACTCCGGTACTTTCTAATTCCGATTTTAATGGTATAAAATTTTACAACTATGGTCAACAGATAATTTTTTGCTATATAATAAGTGATATGGATAAAAATGAAGAATTAAAAATTATAGAAGATATGCAGGCCGTAGTTGCACAGATGAAAGCCGATGATATAGAAGAGAATCCGGACTGTGAATTTGAAACTTTTGACTGCCAGTGCTGCGGTGAAGAAAAATCGCTTGCCGGTTCTGTTGTATACGACGGAATAAGAATCTGCAACGACTGTGTTTTATATGCAGAAACAGGTTTTGCGCTGGGTAAAATAAATACTATTCATGATTTAATTAAAAATATGGAAGATAAAAAATTAGAGGCTCAATGTCATTTTATAAAGCAGGATGAAATAGAGCATAATAATTAATCAGAAAGAAAAAATGAAAATAAAATTTCTTGATAAATTAACAATACTGGATAGATATATTTTGGTACAGGTATTAGAAATCTTCATTATGGGGATTGTAATATTTACCTCCATTATTTTTGCCTCGGACACTTTTATCACATTAATTAAACAAATAACCCTATACGGAATACCTTTTAATGTTGCACTGATGATAGTACTGCTGAACCTTCCTCAGGTAATGGTAATGGCAATACCAATGAGTGTGCTTTTTTCTACGGTAATGACGTTGAATAAACTGAGTCTGTCATCTGAAATTACGGTAATGAGAGCATGCGGAATAGGGCTCAATCGTATTGCAAAGCCGATTTTTATTTTTGCGGCAACTATGTCGCTTTTGACTTTTCTTGTAAATGAAACGATTGTGCCTGTAACAAATTCACAGTCAAAAACCCTTGCAGTATGGGCTCTCGGGCAAAAAAACATACCCAACGGAAAACAAAATTTTACTTTTAAAGAAATAAAAGAAAACCCTGACGGCAGCAAGACAATGAAGAGATTGTTCTTTGTTCAAAAATGTGAGGATAACACATTAAAGAATGTTTCTGTTGTTGATTTTTCAAATGACAAAACCATTCAGGTAATCCAATCGCAAACAGGCAGCACAAGCCCTGCAGGCTGGCAGTTTAACAGGGGTGCGGTTTATACTATGAACAAAGATGAAAAAATACTGAATACAACGTGGTTCAGCAAATCCATCGTTGATTTCGGTATGGATGTAAAAGATGCCCTGACAGAGGAAGAAGCAACGCAATACAATGTAATTGCACTGTGGAAATATGTCGAAAATAATGCAAAAAAACATGACCCTAAAACACATTCTCTGTTTAAAATAGAATTACACAACAAATTTGCATTCCCGGTGACAACGGTTGTACTTGTGCTTTTAGGCGTGCCTCTTGCTATTACACCGCCGAGAGTAAGGTATAACAGAGGATTTTTATTCAGTATTCTTATTATATTTTTATATTATTTACTAAGAGCACTGTCTCTGTCCTTTGGCGAGACAATGGCAATTTCACCGTTTCTGGCTGCGTGGATACCGAATGTTGTACTCTTTATCCTCGGTTCAATACTCTATTACAAAAAAGTTTATACAATCAATTAACACAATTTCTCACAAAAATTTTATAGTTATTGTAAAATGATTAGTGAGAGTGATGAGGTGTAATTTTGGACAGAGAAGAAATTTTAAACAAAGCCAATGAACTTATAAGTGAAAAAAATTTTGCTGATGCAAAAAATTCTATTGAAGAATATTTAAAAGAAACCGGAGATGATTCAACAGAAATACAAAAAACGCTCGGTTTGTGCCATGTTAATCTTGATAAACTTTCAGAGGCAAAAGAAAATTTTGAAAAAGTTATAAATTCTAACGATGAGGACGCAACCTCATGGTTTTATCTCGGGATAATCTATGAAGACTTAAATGACCTTGAAAAGGCACAAAAAGCCTATGAAAAAGTTATTGTACTGAGAGAAGACTATAAAGACGCATATAAGAATATTGCGGTAATACAACTTAAACTAAAAAACTATGATACAGCAATAGAATACGCACAAAAGGCTCTGGCAATAGACAGCGAAGATTATCAGATACATTACATTATAGGTACGGCTTATACTTCAAAAAAAGAATACGAAAAAGCTGTAGAAGCTATGCTCAAAGGTATAGAAATAAATCCTGAGCACCCTCTGATGTACAACAATCTCGGTTCTTGTTATCTTGCTCTAAATAAGATAAATGAAGCACAGGAGGCTTTTAAAAAGTCAGTAGAACTCAATCCTGATAATGCAACCAGTATGTATAATCTGGCAACATCTTATCAACTTTTAAAACAGCATAAAGAAGCTTTTGAATACTTTAAAAAGGCTTATGCTCTCGAGCCTAGTGAATTCTATCTGAATGCGCTTGCTCTTGAATCAGCTAATGCAAAAGAATGGGCAGCCGCAGAAGAATACTATCACAAGCTTGTTGTATTGCATCCTGAAAAACAGAATTTTCAATACAATCTTGCGTGTGCTTATCATGAACAGGGCAAGTACAATGATGCAATTAAAATATTATCCCAGCTTGTTGCCACAAACCCAAAATCTGTTTCCATGGGACAAAGGCTGGCTGATTGCTATGAAAAAACAAATAACATTGAACTAGCAAAAAATGTTTATACAAACCTCATCAAACTCGGTAAAATACCTGCAGAAGTATATTACAGATATGCTCTTTTGTGCATGAAAACAGAAGATAAAGACAAAGCGGAAAACATTTTCAAAAAAGTTATACAGCTGGATCCGGGCAATCCATATGCACACAAAGATTTAGGCGTTGTTTATCTGTCAGAAAGACTCTTTGATTATGCAAAAGATGAATTTGAAACAGCATATAAAATGGCGCCTGAAGATGCGTCTGTTGTTTTTGAATATGCAAACTTCTATCAGGCAATAAATGAATACCATAAAGCCGAAGAGCTTTATGAAAAAGCATACGCTCTTGAACCGAATGTAATGGATATAGCACTTTTTAGAGCACTCAATTATCTGAGAATGAATGAAACGGATAAAGCACTGAAATTATTTTTGGAAGCTAATAAAAAATATCCTTCACAACACGCAATATTATTCAACATTGGTTTGATATATCTTCAAAAAGGCAAATATGATTTAGCACGCGAGTTTTTATCCGATGCTTTTAGTATCCATCAGGATGCGGAGACAATGAATGCACTGGCTGTTTCTTTTTATGAAACACAAGATTATGAAAACTCAAAGAACCTTGCTCACAAGCTGCTTGTTGATTATCCGGACAATATCAATGTCCTTTTGCTTCTGGCAAAGTCATATATAGAGCTTGGAGATGTGAATAATTCCGTAATGTATCTTGAAAAGATACTAAAAATCTTTCCGGAACAGCCGGAAGCAAAAAATTTGTACGAAAGAATAAAAGGAGCACAATAAATGTTCGAACTTAAGGTAATAAGTTCATTTTCAGCTGCACATCACCTTTTGCACTATGAAGGCGAATGCGAAAATCAGCACGGACACAACTGGAAAGTGGAGGTTTATGTCAAAGGTGAAAACCTTGACAAATCGAATATCCTTGTTGATTTTAAGGTATTAAAAAGAGAGTTAAAAAAAGTACTAGACAGATTGGATCACAAAGACATAAATGAATTGCCGGAGTTTAAAAATATAAGCCCGAGCAGTGAAGTACTTGCAAAATTTATTTACGAAGAAATGAATAAAACGTTTCCTCAGGTTTCAAAAGTCGGAGTATGGGAAAACGAAAACTCCTGCTCTATGTATTATGAAAATTGGGAATAGTTTAAGAAAACAGAAGGCATTTTAATTATGAATCTTATACAGGCAATAATAATGGGACTTATTCAGGGATTAACGGAGTTTTTACCTGTTTCCAGCTCAGGACACCTTGTTTTGACATCAAGCTTATACAAATATTTTACAAACAAAGATTTTGTAACAGGAGCAAGTGAAGAAGTGGTATTTGACATAGTGCTGCATCTCGGCACACTGCTTGCTGTCTGTATTTTCTTTAAAGATGACATAATAAAAATAACCAAAGCTTTTGTTAATGCTTGTATAAAAAGAGATTTTTCCGATGCTGATGCAAAAATGGCGGCATTTATTCTTCTTGGCACTGTGTTTACCGTATTGGTAGCTTTCCCGCTTAAAATTGTCTCGGAAAGCCTTATAAATCTGCCTTATATCGTGGGTATATTTATATTTTTGACAGGCTGCATTCTATACATAGGAGAATGGGCTTCTGAAAAAAAACAGGTTAAAACTGATAAAGTGGATTTGAAAACCGCAATTATTATCGGTCTTGCCCAGGGTATTGCATCTATCCCCGGGATTTCCCGTTCCGGTTCAACAATATCTACGGGTATCCTGCTCGGTCTGGACAGAGTAACCTGTGCCAGATATTCGTTTTTATTGAGTCTGCCTATTATCATAGGGGCTTCGATATTTTATCCGATTCTTGAATTAGAGCTTAACGAATTTTTAAATTTCAACTGGATAGCTTTCATTGTCGGATTTTTTATCTCATTTGTTTCAGGATATTTTTGTATAAAATATTTCCTTAAATTTCTTGCAAAGCATTCAATGAAAATATTTGCATATTACTGCTGGATTGCAGGTGCATTTATGTTTGTGTTTTTTAAATTTTTTGTATAAAATGTCTGAGGTGGCCTCGCTTGTACCCGAGGGCATCCTGATGCGTACGGCGTTGTTAATCTTTATACTGCACGGAGATACTTCGTATCTCACTTAGCATACCTCTATCTCGAATTGACATTTAGTCAATTCTCGACAGAGTTCTTGCCTCAAGCTAGGAGTGTGCACACTCTGCCGAGTAAATATGCCGGTGGCATCCCAGGAAAAATACAATTAAGAGAGGTAGCGAGTGACGCAAAATCTATCATTTTACGACTCTGCCGAAGAAACAATTAAGTATTGTTTCTGAGAGGTAGACCCCATGTACCGTCTTGAAATCTGACGTTACGCCGGAGTAACGTCCGGCTCTACAAGGGGCGTTCCCTCATTTCATTTGGTCAGCCCCGTCAGATTCCGCTTGTTGGCTGTGCCGGACTTATTGTTAAACAACGAACTTGTTTATTGCACAGGTTCAACAAGCGGATTTTCGGACGGACAAAGTCCGGGGAGCGAGGTACGAAGTGAGCACAAGCGAAGCAAAGCGAACGACAGTACCGAGCGTGAAGAAAATCCAAGACGTAGTCGGAGTCAGTTGACTATATGAAATATTAAGAAGAATGAACAGGAACAATTCTCCTCATTGTATTAATAAAACGACTTGCATCATACAGATTGCCAATAAAGAGCTCTCTTGTTGTTCCGTCTTTAAGATTGATAACAACATTTGTTTTAAAATTCCAATTCAAACCCAATCCTTTTGTAAAATAGTAAGTCCAGAATAAATTTCCCTCTATAAACCTTTTGGTGGAAATATCGCTTATCGCATTAAACGGTACTATCATATTATCAGCTTCAATCAGCCCGCGTGTCAGATTTATATTTATTTCATCTCCGCCTGTATCAGGGATAACTATGTTATATAAAAATTTTCTTCCAAAATATGCAATAATCAACATTCCAGGTATCCCGAGAAAGTTTTTTGGCCAGTGATATGCAATTACGCCGGTAAGCGCAACTATAACAAAAAAATATATTATGCACTTAAATATAAACATTATATGCATTACACCAAGGTTTTTTATTTTTATAACATTATCACTCATAATCGAATAAAACCTTTTCCATAAAATCTTTTTCTGCAAAATCAAAACGCAATATTTTATTTTTTTTAGGGTCAATAATGCAGAACGCATTAAGACCTATACAATTAGTTCTTATAATTTTTGCAAGACAATTATTCGTATTATTACGGCATTTTGAATTTTCTACATCGCTTTTATTTTCTTTTATAAACTTATATTTTTTAGCAGAAGGCAGTAAAAGCAACCTTTCACATCTGTGATGAAAATAGGAAACATCATTTTCTGTATCATTAGCGCAGTATAAAAATTTATTTGAAGAAAACAGAATATCAAAGAATTCATCCTCAGATGAGGTTGCATCCTTAACTACCTGAGTTATTTCAGTATTTTTAGTCTCAGCAAAAAGCAATTTCACGAAAAACTTATCGAAATAAAACGCAAAGATAAAAGCGAGTATGGTCAGTATCGTAATAAGTCTTGTCTGCATTATTCTATTATAAGAAATTTATATAATTTTTTATCATATAAACATATTAAAAATCTTTTTGTTTCAAATTATAAAGAATATATTGCACAAAAAACTTTATCATGTATGATGATTAAGTCAGAAAAGTTACCCGACAATTTAATACACACTCGGCTGATATTTTTCGGCTTTACTTTTGTTGTATTAATTTGTCTATATAAATAAAGTACAAAGTTTACAATTACGTTAAGGAAAGGTAATACAGTGGAAGAAAAAGAAATTCAAGAAGTTGAAACTGCTCAAGAAGTAAATGAAACAGTTGAAAACGCAGAAGAAACAGTAAAAGAAACTGTAGAAGTAAGCGAAGATGCTGTAGAAGCAGCAGTTGAAGAAAAACCTGCAAAAGGAAGAAAAGCTTCTAATGCAAAAGGCAAAGGCAAAAGAAAAATTGAAACAATAGAAAGCGCTCCTCAGTCTGAATGGAAAGAACGTGTTGTTCAAATCAGACGTGTAACAAAAGTTGTTAAGGGCGGTAAAAAATTAAGCTTCAGAGCAATTGTAATTGTAGGAAACGGCAAAGATCAGGTAGGCGTAGGCTGTGCTAAAGCTTCCGAAGTTATCATTGCTATTCAAAAAGCTATAGCAGAAGGCAGAAAAAATCTTATTACAGTACCTATCTTCAAAACAACTATTCCTCATCCGATTGTCGGACGTTCAGGAGCGGGTTCTGTTATGTTAAGACCGGCTTCACAAGGTACCGGTGTTATCGCAGGCGGTGCTGTTCGTGCAGTACTTGAACTTGCAGGTATTGAAAATATTTTGAGCAAATCTTTAGGTTCAAAATCTCCGCTTAATGCAGCAAACGCTACAATGGAAGCATTAAAAGAATTGAGAACATTCAATGATGTTGCAAAAAAACGCGGTTTGACTCTTAAACAAATGCTCAACGCATAATTAATCACATAAATTAATAAAGGAAATAATAACAATGGCTAAAGATAAAATGGAAAAAGTTTCGATTAAACTGACAAGAAGCTTAATCGGCTCTACAAAAGACCAGATTAAAGTTGTAAAAGCACTCGGTCTTAAAAAAACTAACGATGTTGTTGAACATGTTGCAAGCCCGACTATTATGGGTATGGTAAACAAAGTTCCTCATCTCGTAACAGTAATTAAGTAATTATAGAAAAGGATATAAAAATGGCAGAAAGAATAACATTAGAAGACTTAAGACCTGCTGACGGCGCTACCCACAGAGCAAAAAGAGTGGGCAGAGGCAGAGCAACAGGCGTAGGCAAGACTTCAGGCCGCGGTCATAACGGTGAAGGTCAGCGTTCCGGCTCAAGCTCAAAAAGAGGCTTTGAAGGCGGACAGATGCCTTCTTACAGACAAATGCCAAAATTAAAAGGCTTTACAAACTTTGCAGCTCTTAATACAGCAGAAATCAATGTAAAAGACATTGAAAAACTGGATGCTAAAGAAATAGATTTAACATGGTTAATCGAAAACGGCAAAGTTCATCCGAAATCAGAAGTCTTAAGAGTTCTCGGCAACGGTGAAATATCTAAAGCAGTTACTGTAAAAGCAAGATACTTTACTCCGTCAGCTAAAGAAAAAATCGAAAAAGCAGGCGGTAAAGCTGAACTGGTATAAAAATAATTTAAACTGCATGTGCTGAAAAACAGTACATGCAGTTTAGCATATTAATACCGTCACTTAATTAAAATGAAATAATTTTTAATTAAAAACGACGGCACATAAAATGGAGAGAAATTATAATGCAAAATGCAAGAATGAAACCGCCATCAATGGATGATGTGGTATCAATGTTTCAGGCTTCGGGGTTAAAGACAAAACTATTGTTCACTTTCGCAATGATTGTGATTTTTAGATTAGGTGTTGCTCTTCCTTTATACGGTATTAACAACGAAGTATTTTCAAAAATTGCACAGGGCAATAATATTATAGGTTTTATTGATTTATTTTCAGGCGGCGCCCTTGCCAATGTATCTATACTGGCATTAGGTATCGGACCTTATATTACAGCTTCAATTATTATGCAGCTGTTAACAGTAATCATTCCGCATCTTGAGCAGCTTCAAAAAGAAGAAGGCGAAGCAGGAAGAAGAAAAATTTCACAGTATACAAGATACTTTACAGTGTTTATCTCATTCTTTCAGGCAAGTATATTTCTTTTATATCTGCTGCATCAGGCTCCTGCAACAATCATGCCGGGGATTTCACATACAGCCTTCTTTATCGGCTCGGCTGTTATCCTCACAGCTGGTTCTGTATTTGTAATGTGGCTGGCTGAACTTATGACGGAAAGAGGCATCGGAAACGGCGGTTCTTTGTTGATTTTTGTCGGTATTATTTCCAGAATTCCGTTCTATTGCGAAAAAACAGGACAGCTTGTTGCAAATGATTCCTCATTGCAGCTTGGATTATTGTTACTGCTTGCAATATTCTTTGCAACAATGGTTCTTATTGTTGTAATGCAGGAAGCAATAAGAAAAGTATTAATAGTAAATCCGAAACGTCAGGTCGGCAACAAAATATACGGCGGAGTAAACACATATATTCCGTTTAAGATGAATCCGGGCGGTGTTATGCCAATCATCTTTGCTATTGCGATTTTATTGTTCCCGACGACGGTAATAAGTCTTATCGGTCAAACAAATCTTCCGGCAGGACAGTTCAAAGATGCCATTACATGGCTGTCCACTTTCTTAAGTCCGTCAGGGTGGGTTCACTATGTACTGTACTTCTTATTGATTGTTTTCTTAACATTCTTTTATGCTTCTATTATGCCAAATATGCAGCCTAAAGAAATTGCAAACAATCTAAAAAAATACGGTTCATCAATACCCGGCATAAAACCTGGCAAACCGACTGCAGACGCATTGGATAAAATTCTTTCAAGAATAACGCTCTTAGGTGCATTATGTCTTGGTATTATTGCTTTGATTCCGTCAGGTGCATCTTATATAACCAATATAACTACCCTGCAAGGTATAGGGGCTACATCTTTAATAATCATGGTCGGTGTTGCTCTTGACTTCATCAATCAGATTAAGACACAACTCCTTGCTAAAAACTATGAAAGTTTCTTAAAAGAATAAATTAACATAACAGTTATTAAAAAGGCTTCTTGATTAATCAGGAAGCCTTTTTAGTGCAATATCGGATGTTTTTTAATCTTTTCTATATACCGTTGAATCACAGATTCAGGCATATATGTAAATAATTGCCCTAAATCAGAACAATTTACTTTCTTGCCATCCGCTAGCTCTAATCTTTCTTGCAAAATTATATTTGGATTATCCGTTCCGAATTGTCTTATAAATTTTTTTTCTATCTTTTCTTCTTCTGGCAAAAAGAAATGTCTGCCTCTTTTATAATGCGCAATATGAGCATTAACATCTGATTCTGATATTATACAAGGCTTTATATTGTTTTTTAAACAATACTCAATTGCTATCTGATCGGTAATTTTTGCTATACCGGAAAAATCCGATTGATAATTATTTTCTATATAGTCTATAGCTATACGATTGCCAACAATTCCATGCTCGGGATAATCTTTCATTAAATTTTCATTAAAAAGAAATGACGAATAACTATTTTTTTTAACCTTTGTTAAATCACAAATAGTAATATATCCGATTTCTCTTTTTGTATCATCTTCGACAAGATGATATGTGGTATAAACACCATTTTTTGATTTAGCTATACCTATTTCATAAGGTATTTTTTGAATAGAATTAGTTTCTTTTTTGTATATTTTTTTATAAATAACAGCCCTGTCAAGAGGATTTTGCTCTACATTTACAGGAACAAGCCAGCGATTTTCAAATTCGTTATGATGCAGTCTAAAATGTTGAATTGAATTGTTCGATTCAAAAACATCTTTTTGCGCAGTAATAAGAATGTTTTTTCGCTGCAAACATCTTTTTATTTTTTGAATAGGTATTAATTTTTGTATATTTGAAAATTTAATCATTGTTTAATCCGTTATCTAATCTAGTGTCGCAGATGCGCCGGCATCTGCTCACCTTTGACTTCTTTTGCCACTCTGCCGAACAAAAAGTTGACTAAATGTCAAGTTTTGTGAGAGGGCTTTGGTTTCGTGCAAAATGTCTTCACATATAGTGAACAAATGACACTCACCTACTCTGCGTTTCGGAGACAGGCTCACTACTGCTCGCTTTGCTGTGCGTGTTCGCTTTGTCAAAAATTTTGCTATAAGGTACGTGAGCAAAATTTTCTCAGGCAAATTACACAATTATAAAAACACTAATAAAAAAAAATTGCTATTGGTTTTACTGCGTCATAATTGCGTCATACAAATTTTATACGCATTACTTTACAAGTTATCTTCATTGCTAATATCTTGTAAAAGCATAAAAAAAATGTTTGCAAAGTTGTTGCAAACATTAAATAAACACGAGGATATTAAGAGAGAGAGAGTATATGGATAAAACTTATTATTGTCTTTTTGATTCTTTATAAGTTCAATCAATAACTTAAATTGATTTATAATTTATTTATCTTTTATCTTCCTTTAAATTTTTGATTTCCCTTACTCTTATATAAAGTATTTTGTTTTACAAAAATTGCTTTATAGAATTTAAATTTTAAGAAATGTTAAGCAAAACATTTGTTTTTATTAATATTACTTTTCTATTAAGTATTCAATTAAATAACTGGTATTCCTGTATTTGCAATAAATACAGGAATACCAGTTTATGGATATAACAAGGAAAATTTTTTATTACAGTTCATGGTCATATTTCGTAAAGAAATTGCCTTCTTGCATTAGGGAATATTCGACTTTAATGCCGTCTGAATCCTTAAACTCGATTTTCTTTACTCGTGATGCCATACTTGAGTCACCCAATTTTCCGAACCCTTCTGAAAATGTCCTGCTGAGAAATGAATTATCACCTATTTGATGTCGGTATAAATAATTAGGTGTATAAATATTTTGTTCAACATTTATTAATTTTTTATCATTGGTAGAAAATACTTTTGTAATCGTTTTTTTAAATTCCGCAATTCCGTTTTTTATTACCCTTTTCATTTCATCATAGACCTTCACATCGCCCTCGGAAAATCTTCTCGGGATAACACTGGAATCCTTAACCTTTACAGAACCGTCTTTTTTAAAAAGTATAACTTTACTTATACAGCCAACTCTTTTAAAAAAATCGTAAGGGTCACGGTTTACCAGAATAGCTAGATCACCATTTTGCATTTTTCGCTCATAAACGCCTGTGATAGGATGCGGTGACTGTTTTAACTTGTCAAGGCAGTCTTTTATTAGTTCTTGAATCTTTGGGTCTATATCTGTTGACAAATCTTCAATAACAGGCATAACATAAAATTTGCTTCCGTTTATTGTTCTTATAGTTGGTACTGCGTAGCCGCCGATTTGTTTTATCATTTTTTCTCCTAATTTTTTCATATAATCAACTGACTCGGGCTAAAATTGTGCTGCCTAAGACAATTTCCTCGTTTAACAATAATACAAAACTTGTGAAAAAATTTTTTGCTATTTATTTTTAATAATTATTAAAAATAAATAGCAAAAAAAGAGCCGCAACATTTGTGCGACTCTTTTGATATCTTGAATAAGAATATGATTCTTAACGTTTTGAGAACTGGAATCTTTTTCTAGCTCTTTTTCTGCCGTATTTTTTACGTTCTTTAACACGGGCGTCTCTTGTAAGCAAGCCTTCTGCTTTCAATACACTTCTGTATTCAGGATTGTATTCCAACAATGCTCTTGAAATACCATGTCTGATAGCGCCTGCCTGAGAGCAGATACCGCCGCCTACAGCTTTAACTCTGACATCAAAGCTTTCCATATTTTCAGTCAAAGCTAACGGTTTGTAAACCAAAATCTTCATAGCCGGTCTGTTGCCGAGATATGCATCTAAAGTTTTTCCGTTAACAAATACTCTGCCTTTACCTTTTACAAGTTTAACAACTGCAATAGAGGTCTTTCTTCTGCCTGTTGCCATAATTACTTTATTATCAGCCATTATTTAACCTCCATTTCATATACTACAGGTTTTTGTGCTTCATGCGGATGGTTAGGACCTGCGTAAACTTTTAATTTGGTAAATTGCTGTGCACCCAATGTATTGTGCGGAAGCATACCTTTTACAGCTTTTTCAATAGCTTTTGTCGGGTCTTTTTCCATCAAGGCTTTGAAAGAAATTGCTTTCAATCCGCCCGGATACATTGTGTGGTGGTAATAAATTTTATC
>CALUVO010000003.1 GCA_944324245.1 Candidatus Gastranaerophilales bacterium
AATTATTTCTCTATCATATCTTTGAATTAAAAAGTATTTTGTCTTATTTGCATAACCGATTTTGACATCGGGAACATTTATGCCCAAAACTTTCGCGGTTTTTATGCATATAAATTCATTTTCAATAGTTTCATTAAATCCGTTTATTGCTGGTTTTAAAATATGGCTTGTCGGCACATTACTTTTGGGAATTCCTATTTGCCCGTCAACAACTATTACAGAGGTTTTATCCTGGGCTCCGGCTAAAGATAACCGCATATCTTCAAGTCCTGTTGCCAATGGTTTTTGGGAAAGTTCATTTATAAATTTTTCAAGTGCATTTTCTGACAATGGCGTATAATCAATTTCATAGGTTTCTTGCAAGTATTTTGAAGGTGTTTGCGTATCAGAACTGTCAAAAAATGAAACAGCACCCGCACAGTCATAACCTATTGCTTGCAAAATTGAAAAATCGTTTTTTGGATTAATCCCGTATTTTTTCCCGATAGCAATTCTTGTATGTTTGCTTTCAGGCAATAATCCGTTAAAGAATCCTCTGCATTGTTTATTATCAAAAGGGGTTTTTTGAATTGGCAAACTCAAAGATAAGATTCTATCAGCATTGGTCGAATATTGAAAAATTACGCCGCCATTACCGTCTTTTTCTAATATTCCGATATGTTTATCATTCAAAAATACATTCAAAGAATTACCCAACATTTACCTCTTAAATTTTTTCATAAGGAGATTTTACATCTATTGTAATCCCCAAGGCACGACAAACATTTATGACTTTCCCAATTTGCGCAGTCTCTTTCCCGTTTTCCAGATCAACAAGAAACCTTACACCGACATTAGCAGCAATCGCCAAATCTGCTTGTGTAAGATGTTGTTCCTTACGGGCATTTTTAATATATGTTCCCAGTTTTTTAGTATCTGTTATATTCATTTTTTACCTATCGGTAAAATTTTACATTATTTTTATCTAAAAATCAATGATTTTTACCGCTCGGTAAAAATCACGTACTCAGAAACAATTTTTGCTATAAAATTTACCGTGCGGTAAATTTTGGCTTTTTTAAATCAATCTCATCTTCTTGTGTTTTGAATCTTATAATGATAGTTTATTTCAACTGGGCTTTCAGGGGTTCGAGTCTCTTAACCTGTTTTGTCATGCTGAACTTGTTTGACAAAGCGAACCAAAATTTTTGTCATCGAATTATGGAACATATACAAGGGTGACAACAATATAACTGTCATCCCGAATTTATTTCGGGGTCTTACCACTTGGAAACAGATACTTCATGTTGGTTAGATTCTGAAACACGTTTAGCATGACAGCTAACTGATTGCTTAAATACCTGATAACGTTTTTAAAGTAATACAGTATCTGATTTTTTAAGCTAATAAATGCGCTCTTTTATGTATCTCAAAAAGTTCGAACTTCGCAGCTTTAGAGTAAATCATGCATTTTTTGTGCTATTATTGTAGTAAAAGGAGTGAAGTATGGTTGAAAAAATAAATGGTGATAAACTTATTGTTTTAATAAAAAAGTTTATATCAGGAGTAAAGAACGAAACTGTAGGCTTAAAAACTTCTGATTATAAAAAAGAGTACAATCAAACCATTTTAAATGCTCATTTTTATAAAGCATATGGCGGAAACTCTAAATTTGTAAATACCCCTTGGATAACATTTCTTGCCTATAAACAAAAAACAACAAAAGGGATCTATCCAGCATTGTTTTATGATAGAAAAAAGAAAATAAATAATTTTTATATTGGATATGGAATATCAGAAAGTAACAAACCAGAAAGAAATTGGAATATTGATTTTTCAAATCTACAAGCAAATGAAACAAACACATTTTTTCGTAAAACGCTTTTAACAATAGAAAATGAAAATGATATTGATAAGTATAAAGAAGAAATTATCTCTAGCTTAAATGATGTAATACAAAATTTTCATAATCAGTTCAAAACAACCTCATATTGGATTTATTCTGCAGGTGAAAAATCATATAAGTGGGATGAGTTCTATAAAGAAAGGATTATGGCTTTGGGATGGGATAATTTGAGAAATTTGAAAAATTATCATTCCCAAGATGAAATTGCTAAAGAATTGCAAAAATATGGTCTTCAAGATTCATACCCAATGAACAATTCAAAGGCAAATTGGGAATTCGCAAATGAAATGAATATTGGCGATATAGTATATGTAAAAAAAGGCTTAGAGCCAATTCTATTAGGAAGAGGGGTTGTTGAGTCTGATTATATTTATGATGATACTAGGAACGAATATAAAAGTATTAGAAAAGTAAACTGGACACACAATGGCATATATAATGTAGACTTCAATGAACTTGATATTAAACAATGGAATCAAAAAACATTGACTGATATTAGTGAAAATAAATATAAAGATTTTTGCAAGAAAATAGAAAAAGTTTTTAACAATAATGCAAAGGAAGATAAAAATATGAGTTCTCAGCCTCTTAACCAAATTCTATATGGTCCTCCAGGAACTGGAAAAACCTATAATACAGTTATTAAAGCTATAGAAATTACAAATCCTGAATTAATACAAAGAGATGATAATGGAGATGTTAAACACTATGATGATCTAAAAAAACAATTTGATAATTTAAAAAAACAAGGTCAGATTGAATTTGTGACCTTCCATCAATCTTATTCTTATGAAGAATTTGTTGAAGGTATTAAACCTGATTTAAAAAATGAAAATGATTTAACATATCAAAAAATAGATGGTATTTTTAAAAGTATTTGTAAAAATGCATCAAAAACAATAACTGATAACTTTGATGATGTATATGAAAAATTTATCAATGACTTAGCGGATTATAATGAAGATAATTTATTTAAATTGAAAACTGGACAAGGGAAAACATTCGGTATTGCCGTAAATAGTAATAAAAATCTTTCAATATATATGGGTAAAAATTTAACTAAATGGGGTACTTTAACCAAAAATAATCTTAAAAATTTATCCGATTGGAAATATTATGCCAATCCAATATATGAATATTTGAAAAACAATTATAATCTTACTGTTCAGGAAACTCTAAATTCAACACAACCTTACATCTTAATTATTGATGAAATTAATAGAGGTAATATATCTAAAATTTTTGGGGAATTGATTACTTTAATAGAAGAAGACAAAAGAGAAACTTTGTCTGTAAGATTACCGTATTCTCAAGATACATTTACAGTTCCTAAAAATCTTTATATTATCGGTACCATGAACACTTCTGACCGTTCGATTGCAAGTATTGATATAGCTCTTCGTCGTCGTTTCAAATTCGTTGAGATGATGCCAAGACCAGAAAAACTTGTTGATAAAAATGAACAGCCTCTAATGGTTGATGATATTAATTTGCAAAACTTACTAAAAACTATTAATGAAAGGATTTCTTACATTTTAGATAGAGACCATCAAATTGGACATAGCTATTTTATGAACTGGAATAAATATGACATGGCAACATTAAAAGATGTTTGGTTTGATGAAATCATGCCTTTGCTAAATGAATACTTCTATTCAGATTGGGAAAAGTTACAAGCAATATTGGGTGGAAAAATCGATATCGATAAAGATAAAAACAAAAATAAAGATAAAAATGAAGATGACCAAAAATTCTTTATTATCAAACTTAAAAAACCTAATTTGCCATACAATGTAGATTGTTATGATGAAGAAGCATATTATAACTTTGTAAAAAAAGAAGACGTTAAAGAAACTGATTTTAGAACAATGTTAAAAAATGCAAAACTAATAGAGTCATA
Source organism: Candidatus Gastranaerophilales bacterium (assembly GCA_944324245.1). Classification (GTDB taxonomy): domain Bacteria; phylum Cyanobacteriota; class Vampirovibrionia; order Gastranaerophilales; family Gastranaerophilaceae; genus Limenecus. The sequence continues at coordinate 3,786 of CALUVO010000003.1, forward strand.
ATCTAATAAAATAAATAAAACAAATGAACAAACCAAAGCTGATTAAAGAATATTCTGAAGTTAATGAAAATGAGCTTGAAAGTTGCAACCTTGACAAATTGCTGGCTTATTTAAAATGCCAGAAATTAGATTCAGCTCTAAAAATAACAAGACATGGCATAAAAACCAAATCTTGGGTAGGCGTTATCAAATATAAAAACTTGCATTTAGAAATATTGCCTAAACTTATTTCTGCAGATGCAAATAATGATGGTAAAATATCAGAATCTGAACGAAGCATAATTCTAAAAAATCTTATTTTTATGCTTTCTTACACAAAAAATCTTGATATCAAGACAAATGATAATGCTAAATTATCAGCTGAAAAAAATCCGTTTATTGAAATTTTGATTAGAGAATTTGCAACCTCTTTATTTGAATCTTTAAAACGCTTAACTCCTAAAAGGTATGTTAGAGAAGAAGAAAATTTAAATTACTTAAAAGGTAAAATAAAATTTAGCGAAAACATCCGTTATAACTGTACAAATCAAGCAAAATTTTATTGTGAGTATGATGAATTTTCTGAAAACAATCTTCTAAATCAACTGTTTTTATTTGTTTCAACCTGCTTGTATAATATTGCTAATAGTAGCTACAATAAAAAGACTTTGAAATTTATTATTAACTACTACTCTGATATTTCCTTTGTCCGATTTGATAAATTTAAAGTCAGGAAAATTAAACTTACAAGAAATCAAGAACTTTTCAAAAAGCCATTCAATCTTGCGAAAATGTTTGTAGAAAAGACAAGTGTTGATTTATCTAAAAACAAATTTGAAAATATTACACTTGTTTGGGATATGAACAAATTGTTTGAAGAATATATTTTTGAATTAATAAAAAGGAAAATTCCTGATTGCAAAGCAACAGCCCAAAAAACTAAACGTCTTTTAGTTAGGAAAAAAGAATCAAAAATAGAAACAAGAAGAGACACAAGAGTTGATATTTTGCTGCAAAATCCACAAATTATTATTGATACAAAATATAAAAAATTCACGAATTTTGACGATATTTCAAGTGCTGATATTTATCAAGTTACAACATATTGCCTATTGCATAACTATAAACGTGCAATATTACTATACCCTCAATATGATGAAAAAGCGCCGGATATACGTGATTATCAATTGAATTGTGCTGAAAATAATTATCACATAGATTTTTGTACTGTTAATTTAAAGAACAATGATTTGAAAAACGATTATGTACAAGAATCAATAATTAGAAAAATTACAACGATAATAGGTAATTAATTTTTCCCAATATACCAATTAAAATCTCCAAAATGGTTTTTCTTGTTTGTCGGCGTTACTTCGGGTTCGCTGGTGATGTGCGACTACACCCTGTGCAAAATCCGCTAGTTTTTTTGCAAACTTTTTTCTAAATTCAGGATAAGTTAACAAGAAATTATCATGATATTGAGCAATTGTTCCGGTTAATGTGTTTTAATGTATTTGCACACAATCGAGATAATTATTCAAAGAACTTTTCTTTTTGATGATATAAAAAAGAATGGCGTTTGTCTCCTGCGTATGATTTGACTTACAGTTTTCCGTTTGACGGAGAACATGCAACCACAATAAATGGCGAAGGCAAAATCCGACTTTAGATTATATTTTATCCGTTGCAAAAAATATTGTCTGAGTGGGACCTCGCTTGTAGGAGTGATACACGGAGTGCGAGTGGCGCCGAGTCTAGCATTTTACGTGAGTGACCCCATGCACTTGTTGGCTGTGCTGGACTTATTTTTAAACAATGAACTTGTTTATTGCACAGGTTCAACAAGTAGTCGGAGTCAGTTGACGATATGAAATAGGACTCAAAGAAAAACTCGCAAAAGATTTTGTATTAGATATTCAAGAAAAATGTTCTAAATTATTTAATTAATCTCATTTCTAAGTACATTAATCTTTAAACAGAAGAGTCTTTATACTTCCATTCATTGGCTAGTTTATTAGTATTTACTATTCATGTAAATTTGCATGTTTAACAAAATTAATTTTTATTGACATATAATATATTAGTATTTTGAAATAGAGGATTTATTTTGAAAACAAACGGTAATAAAGACATTATAATTGATTTTGAAAATATATATGTAAATTACGGTATGACAACCGTCTTAAAAAACATAAATCTAAAAATCAAAAATGATGAAAACTGGGTTATATTAGGTGCAAACGGAAGCGGTAAATCTACTTTAATGAAACTTTTCTCGCATGATATTTACCCGAATACAAAATATTCTTTCAAAAAAGAAATTTTCGGCAAAGATAGATGGGATATTTTTGAATTAAAAAAATATCTCGGCATAATTACAAATGATTTACAGACAAAATTTGAAAACAATGCAAAATCAGAAACCGCAATTGATGTGGTCTTAAGCGGGTATTACAGTTCTTTGGGGGTATACAGACATCACAATTTCAGCGATGAAGAGATGCAAAATGCCTTGCATACAATGGATTTTCTAAATATTACAGATATAAAGGACAAGAAAGTCTGCGAGATGAGTACAGGTCAATTGAGACGCAGTATAATCGGCAGGTCTCTTATTCATAACCCGAAAGCGTTTATTCTTGATGAACCTACTACTGGTCTTGATATAAAAGCACAGAGAAATGTTATAAATGTTTTGCAAAAACTTTCTAATAAACTTCCTGTTATTCTTGTTACCCACTGCTTAGATGAAATCTTTCCGCAAATAACCCATGCCGCTTTAATGTATAAAAACACAATCTACAAACAGGGCAAAAAAGAAGATATTATTACCTCAAAAAATCTTTCTGAAATTTTTGATACAGATATACAATTGGAATTTAACAACGGCAAATATTCAATAAAAAATTAAAGCTGGTGATAATCCGAATAAATATCTATATCTTCATCAATGTCTTTTATTTTAGTCCTTATGAGGCAGGAATTATTATTTATAGGCACAAGTATTACTATATCTGCCTGAGACAATGGCGCCAGTGTAAACTCGCTTGTTAATGCACCGATTGTCTTTTTATACTCTTTTTTTATTTTTTTGTGTGCTAAATATTCATCAAACTTTTGCTGCGGATAAACACCGAGCATTCCGACACCGGCAACAGTAGCTCCTGCGGTAGCCAGTACATATATCAATCCTTTGCGTGCTTTTGCAATATTGCCTGTTCCGACATCTTCGTTGTAGCAATCTATTGCTATTTGTTTTGGTATCTCTATCAGGTTTTTGAAAGTTAGTCCTGATTCTAACATTTTATTGATTTCTTCATCCGCATTTTGATTAGTGGGTATAAAAACATCTACGGAACTGCTTGTTATATTTGTGATAGTCGTTTGATAAAGCCTGTATTCATCTTTGATATCGCTGTTTAAATCAATTTCTGATGCATTTACTTCGACATGCTCCGGAGAACAGGCCCAGCCTGTAGTATCTGCAGGAAAAGCCATTGCCGCTTCTCCCAACATAAATAAAATTAATACAGCGGATAAAAATTTTTTCATGTAATATATGATACTCTAAAATCCTTTATTTGCCTATATGTTATTTGGGAGATTTATATAGCAAATTCTACGAAAAATTTTTTAAACGTCATTATTCTGATAGTGCAACCCGAAGGATTTGTTTTAATACACAATGCGTCCTTGTATATGTTACATAATTCAGTAACAGTTTAGTATATTGATAATATTTCTAATAATAAAATTATCACTTACTAAACTGTCATCCTGAGGAGCGAAGCGAGCTCAGGATCTTACCTGTGTTGAGGTTACTTTTCTGATTGATAAGATTCTGAACACAGCAATATTTTTGCAGCAATGCACATTTAATGCTTCAGAATGACACATGTGTTAGATTCTTCGGCTAAAGCCTCAGAATAACGGTTATTAAAAT
>CALUVO010000004.1 GCA_944324245.1 Candidatus Gastranaerophilales bacterium
ACAGGCTGCTGTAAAAATTGCCTCAAAACACAACTGTTTCTAACCAAGGTTACAACAGGGGCGTGCCGCCCCCGTACCCCCTGCTGTTTATTGAAAAATTTTTTAATTTTACATAATAAATATTATCACTATACTAACAAGCACTTCTTAAAAATTTACTACAAAAAATTTAACCTATATAGAAAAGCTAATTATCAAAAAATTACAAATTATTCTAATTAATCTAACAAAACAAAAAGCAGAGCATCTTAACAGATGTTTTTTTGATGCAGATTTATACAAAAACAAAAAGAAAGAGGTAAAAATGTTCACAAACTTTGACATTAAAAATGCAAGATACGATTCAGACACAATTAAAAGGCTATCTGATTATGAAGATTACAGAAATCTGTATGACGGTGATTTTACAAAAGCCTTTAGTTCTACAGTATTAAAGATTAGAAAACGTTATCCTCTTGATAACACAACGGCCCAGTCTTTAATCAATATAAATCTTTTCTGGGCTCTGACAGACTTTTTCAAAGGTTTTTTGACAAATCAAGGTATTACAGTCAATGTCGATGACGCTAAACAATCCGTATGGGATGAAATATCAAAGGAAAACAATTTTATTTCCGTTTTAAAAGAGGTATATATAGACAACTCACGTTTTGGCAACGGAATTTTTAAAGCCGCTCTTGAAAACGGTAAAGTAAAAATATTCTCTGTCTGTCCGGATTGTTGGATACCGGTTTTTAAACAGGGCAACTTAAATGATATTGAAGGACATATTCTTGTGTACCCCTTAGAAATCATTGAAAACGGTGCAAAAAAAGAGTTTAAAAAAGTGGAAAAACACCACAAAGGCTATGTTGAAAATGAAATCTGGACATCGAATAACGGTACTTTCGGAAGGCTTCTTGAAGAAGACGAAATGGCAATGTTTAACACTTTACCTGTAGATGATTTTTCCGATTACTGGGAGGATTTTCTTGTATTTCCGACAAAAAACACTACAGAAAGTGATTCATATTTCGGCGAAAGTGATTACAAACGCTGTAAATCAATTGTCGAAGAAATCATGCTTACAGTAAGCCAGAATTCCAAAATCATTAACAGGCATGCAAACCCGAAACTATCCGGCAGTGAGCAGAATCTCGAGATGAATCCTGTTACAAATGAGAGAATATTCCCCGATACAGACTTTTTAAAAGTCGGTACTGACGGCATAAAGCCAGAATATATTACGGCAGATCTTCAGGCTGATGCTATACAAAAACATCTGGATATGCTGATGAGTTTCTTTTATATATTGACTAAAACTCCTCCGCAAGCTTATGGGCTGGATATTTCAGGCAATATGTCCGGCGAAAGTTTACGCAAAATTTTTATTGCCGCACTTTCTAAAGTAGATGACATAAAGCAGGTGTCTTTTACTTCAACTATTCAGAATGTTGTTAAATGTGCAATGGCATTGAATTCAACACCGGTTGACAGTGTAAATGTTGCCTGGGGTGAGCCGATACCTTCTGATTACTCAGAAATGGTTGCTACGGAAAACAGCAGGGTTGCTGCAGGTACACAGAGCAAGCTGACTACCATAATGACTTTGGATAATGTATCGGAAGAGGATGCTATGGCGGAAATTGAGAGAATAAACGAAGAACAAACAGCAAAAAGCAGCAAAGAACAGGGGCAGATGTCTTTGAATGAGGCGCTGGAACAGATGACAGAAGATTCTAAAAAAGCAGAAAATCAAGAAACAGAACTTCAAAATCTGAAAAAAAATGATTTTGAACAGGAACAGCAGAAAATATAAGTCTAAAAGCAGGCAAATTCACATTGCCTGCCTTTTTAAATATTACAGTTCCGCACCAGATTAGAACAGCCTGTCGGGTAACTTGCAAGGGATATTTGAATACTGTATCATTTAATTATGGGTAAAATAAAATATTTTTTGTGCACAGTTTTGTTATTAAGTTTTTGTTATTGCGAAAGTGCGTCTTCCGCCCAGCAGGCTTTTGTTCATCCTATAGATGCACGGGAAAGTGCCTGTAAAACAGAAGCAAAGACACTTGATGAGTGGACAAGGTGTACGCTGAAAGCCGCTAATGCGTGGACAGGCGAAGTCGATAAATATTATTCTCTTCTTTACAAAAAATTTCCTGACAATGCAAAACAGACTCTATATGATGACCAAAAATACTGGAATATGTACAAAAATAAAGAATACGGTGTCTTAGATGCACTGCAGGATAAAGACAATGAAACAAAAGAAAGAGTAATGTTTCGTGCTACGCAGAAAAGAGATTTGATAAAAAATCGTGCACAATCTTTGAGAATGTATTATGTACAAACTTTCCCCGATGATGAACAAGAAAAAATTGAAATCAATAATAACCAGAGCGGTTTTCAGCTTGATCCTGTATTACAGCGCAGTTTGCGCTGGCTTGGCTTTTGATATACCGAGAGCCTGTATAGATTTACAGGAAATGACCGGTCAGGACAGTGCTTCTGAGATATTGTGGAACTGGCTGCTGCGTCAGATACGTCTGACAGAAGCCAATGCAGCTATTCATAATATTTACAAAAGAGACTGTGCTGCAGCATTTTTTGATTTAAATTCCGACGGAGAAGATGAAGTTATAGGTACGCATTATTCCTCCTTCAAAAACGGTAACGGAAGCTGGCTGTTGTATGTTTTGCAAAAAAACAGCAAAGGTGTATATCAAGAAATTACCGGTGAAGAAGTATATTTTGATGTAAGACATCCTGTTTGTATTCTCTTAAAAAAAACTGACGGCTATCGTAATTTTCAGGTTTTTAACTCAATAATTGATGATGATATTACCTATGTTTATAATCAGGGAAAAAAATTGTATTTCAAAAAGACTAAATAATCTATAAAACGTAAAATACAATAAATTTTTACAATATCCTTTGTGGATAATTAATGAATAGACTCTGTAATTGACTAATATCAATTATGTCGATTACATCAATCCAGCTATTTTTATGCGGCATTTATAATAAAATGCCGTTTTTCTTTTGTCTATAAACTTACATACATTGGACTGTACGGCAAATGCTGTATTTTGTCCGCAATTTACAGAAAGGAGTTCCTATGTCAGGTACACAGGACTTAAATTTGGCTGCAAAAGAGGAAAAACTATTGCAGACAGACCGGTCAGGAACCGGTCAACTAAATGAAACATCTCGGGAAACATCTCTTGAAGTATCCAGAGATGCATTTCAAAAAGCAGCTCAGGAAGCTGCAGCAGAAGAAAGCGAACAGGAGGAAAAAGTGCTTACTCCGTCACAAAAGATGGATGCTCTTATTCGCGGGACTTCTTCGGGGTATATGAAAAAAGAACTTGAAAGGCTCAGGAAGGAAGCTGCAAAGTACAGAAATTCCACAAAAATTGAAAATCAGGCAAAGCTTGAACTTCAAGCAAAAGCAGAAGAAATTTCAAAAGAACTTGAAGCGCTTAAAGCTGAACACAGAACCCTGTCTATTATTCAAAAGCTGGATAAAGCAGGCTGTGTAAAAAGCGAACTTGTAGCAAAAGACATACCTTCCGATTTATCTTCTTCAGAAGAACTGGACAATTTTATCAGGAATTATAAAGAAGAAAATAAGTTTCTTTTTAAAACCCCGAAACAAAATGCCGGCGGAGTGTTTAAATCTTCCGGCAGAAAAAACCTCACACCCTCACAGCAGATGGATGCTTACATTCGTGCAGCGCTAGGGCGTTAGTGCAATGGTTGTATAAACTGCTGTATTGGAAAAAACACACATTACACAAATTAAACAGAAAGGATATTTAAATGACTTTAGATGCAAAAATTATTACACGTACTAATGCAGAAGCATTAATACCTGTAGAAACTTCAAACGAAATTATAAAAGAAGTTCCAAAAGCTTCTGCAGCTTTGCAATTATTCAAACAGCTGCCCAACATGAGTGCAAAACAAAAAACTTTGCCGATTGCATCAACATTGCCGACAGCTTATTTTTTAAACGGCGACACAGATATGAAAAAGACTACGAATGCAGAATGGGATAAACTTACTCTTACTGCAGAAGAAATTGCCGTAATAGTACCTATTCCGGAAGCTGTATTTGAAGATTCACAGTATTCTATGTGGGATGAAATCAAGCCGCAGATTGTGGAAGCATTCGGTGTAGCAATCGATGATGCAGTATTTTTCGGTGTAAATAAACCTGCTTCTTATCCTGACGCAATTGTTACTGCTGCAACAACAAAGAAAAACACTGTTGAAATCGGTACAAATGAAGATATTGCAGGTGACATTATCGGCGAAAACGGCGTTATGTCAAAAGTAGAAGCCGCAGGTTACAAAGTTACAGGTTTTTATGCTGACAGTTCTCTTGAAGCAAAATTCAGAAATTTAAGAGACAAAAATAACCAGCTTCTGTATACTCCGGGCTTGACTTCCGAAATGCCTGTAAGTCTTGTCGGACGTCCTATGATGTATGATGAAACAGGTATTTTTGATACAACAAAAGCGCTGTTAATCGCAGGTGATTTTACAAAAGCTGTTTACTCAATCAGACAGGATATCACTTACAAAGTGCTTGATCAGGCTGTTATCCAAAACACTGACGGAACAATTGCATACAACCTTGCGCAGCAGGATATGGTTGCTCTTCGCTGTGTAATGAGACTCGGTGTGCAGATTGCAAGCCCTGTTACAAGAAAAGGCGGCTCAACAGGCTATCCCTTTGCTATATTAACACCTGCTTCCGAAGCATAGTTGGTATTAATACTTTAAATATCAGGCGGTGCTTTCGCACCGCCTGATATTTTTGGAATTATGCAGCGATAATATTTATTATGTAAAATTAAAAAATTTTTCAATAAACAGCAGGGGGTACGGGGGCGGCACGCCCCTGTTGTAACCTTGGTTAGAAACAGTTGTGTTTTGAGGCAATTTTTACAGCAGCCTGT
>CALUVO010000005.1 GCA_944324245.1 Candidatus Gastranaerophilales bacterium
AACCTGTTCAAGAAGTTATACCGATTATAAAAGCTAAAATCCTAAATAACCAAGTTCGAACCCTAAAAAGTGTTGATATTAAAATAAAATAGACCTCTTTAGAGGTCTATTTTTAAAAATGGGGCGGGTAATGGGATTCGAACCCATGTATATCGGAACCACAATCCGAGGTCTTAACCACTTGACGATACCCGCCACTATGTGTACAGCTACTATATCAATAAAAAAAAACTTTTTCAACAATTTTTTTGTATAGTAAAAGCGGCAGTATGCAACCCGCCGCTTTTGTACATATAAGAATTGGTTTAACAGTTAACTTTTACGCCTATTCTGTGTGAAGCTAGCGCTTCATCAAGGTAATTTGAAGAATCATCTGTTCTGAATATAATTGTTGCTTTGTTATCATCTGCACAGGAGGTCATCAGCCCTTTCATCCATTCCAGATATTCAAAAGGATTGTCCTGATCTATCAATTTGCCGAAATTTTCGACTTCTATCAGCGTTCTTGTGCCGCTTTTGTCATATTCTTCTTTTGCTTTTACCAGTTTATCATCCAGCTCTTTCATCATTTCCAGCTGGTCATCATTGTCCTGTACGTAGTCAAAATTAACCTGTGAATTTTTTCTTGTATAATCAATCAATTCTTTGCCGAGTTTTTCATTTTTTTCTTCAATCATTATTACGTTTGGGATTTCGGCATATTTTCCGAGTCTTTCATCTTCTACCGGCGTAACAAATCCGTCTTTAAGCTCTTTTTGATATACCATTACTCTGTTTGCTTTTTCTGTTTTATCAAGCATAGAGTCTATTTTCTTTATATGATTTGCAATCTGCTGCTGCTCCTGTTTTGCTTTCATATCACATATTAGCATACCTATTCTTTCAACTTCTTTGTCCAGCATTTTATTTTCTTTTGCTCTTTTGAGAGCTGCTTCTGCAGCGTTGAATGGAGCATTTGCTATTTCCCACAATAATAATGTTGCACCGTCCAAAAATATTCTGGACATAGTTCTTGCATCTTCCCAGTCCTCCGTAAGCGGTCGGGCTAAAACTGCTGTGATATAATTTAAACCGTTTGACTCCATGTATAAGTCCTTAAAAGGTCTTTGTTTACTTTCTTTATGCTGCGTTTTCCATTCATCTCCTGACTGATTTATGAATTGTTTGGCTATTTGTATTTCATAATCCTCATAGTATCCGGAAGGATAATATTCGCCCCTAAAGGAGGGATTTGTCTGCATTGTGTTTTTTCTGTTGTACTGAATTGTTCTGTTTGTGATTGCTGGTATTCTCATAGTCTCTCTTTCCTTTCTATTTCATATATTTCTCATAATCTTCTGCAAAATTTTTAACTCTGTTTAATGGCAAAAAACGTTCTCTGGCAAATCGTTTAATTGCAGCCATTATTAAATCCTGTTCATTAACAATTTGTGATGATGATAGGGCAATTTTTGCAATACCTTTCAAATCCGAATTAGTTAATAAACTATCGTTTGATTGTGCATAGTCAAACAATTTATCTACAACTTTTTTGTAATTAATATTGCTATCGGCACTTTCGCGCAAATAATGTTTTAAAACCTGTATAGCGTTATATTTTGATGGTGGTTCAAATGCAACAAGCACGGGTTTTAGCGCCATAAAATCATCACCTGCCTGTGAAAGATTATTTGTAGCCCCGAAGAAGGTGCATTTGTATTTGTCACTGCAGTCTTTTAACAGTTCGGCAAATTGTTTTTTACTCTCTTCTCCTTTATTGAATTTTGTAAATTCATCCATGAAAATAATCCTGCGTCCGTCCTGGGCAAAATTGTCACTGCTCTTTTCAAAAAGTTTTTTGAATTTTTCAAAAACTGTTTCCGGTGAATCAAAAGGTCTTGCGTCAATTTTTTCTACAATACAGCCTGTTTCTTCGGCAATAGCAAGAGTCGAGGTGGTTTTTCCGTTGCCTCTGGGGCCGAAAAAGGCAAACACTCCGGGGATATTTACATCTTTGCCTTCTCTTTCCAGTTTTATTTTACTGATAAATTCTCTGTTCAGGATATTTTTTATGTCATCATAGCCGGCAATTTTTCCAAATCCAAAACCTTCAACCGGTTTATATTTTATTTCAGGTTTACAATCATTAAGAAACTTATTTATTATCTCGCTGCTTTCAGCTCTTGCTTGTCCGTAAAACTCAAGAACCTGCATTTTTAGTTCTTTTAATTTTGCAATTACGGCAAGTTTATTTTGCTCTATTCCCGATTTTATTGCTTGTGAATAAGCAGCTTCCAGCTCTGTGTATCTGGCAGTCAAGGTGCTCTTTTCTGCACCTGTTTTTGCGATAAAGTCTCTTATTATTTTAAGAAGGTCTTCCGCACTGCCGCCAAGGCCTTTTACAGCCTTAAATGACGGTGTACTTTAATATTATTTGAGTGGGACCTCGCTTGTAGGAGTGGTACACACTCTGCCGAATAAATATGCCTGTGGCATATTTATGAGATGTAGCGAGTGGCGCCGAGTCTAGCATTTTACGACTCTGCCGAAGAAACAATTAAGTATTGTTTCTGAGAGGTAGACCCCATGCGCTTGTTGACTGTGCCGGACTTATTGTTAAATATTGAACTTGCTTATTGCACAGGTTCAACAAGTAGTCGGAGTCAGTTGACGATATGAAATGTCTCTATCCGAAACGTGGCACAGGCACCTTTCCCACAGAGTTCTTGTTCACGTCGCTTTGCTCATTATCACGAATTTTTTTCGGACAATTTTCAGGGCGTAGTTGGCTTTTTACTATTTTTTCAAAATAATACTTTTACATAGGTCAATTTAAAAAATACCACCATATGCCAGTTTATCTTTATAACTGCTAGTTTGCAAATTCATCAAAATTTTCTTTTTGTATTTCAAAATTCTTGTATTTAAAGTTTGAATTTTTTTCTTTCATATTTACTTTTTGCAAAAATTTTGCTTCAGAAGGTTCTTTTGCTGTTGCGCTGACACTTTGGACATTTGTCCTTTTATCTATTAAATCTACGAATTTTTTGATAAGAGCCATACCGATATGTTTGATATCTCTTTTATTTTTATTTTGGGCGTATGCAAATTGCGGATTTACACCGATTTTGAATATTTCTGCAGAATCTTCAGTATTGCTTTTAAATTTATTTGTTGTCAGCATTCCCAGAATTTTTTTAGGATTTATATTTTGAAAGTTTTTATTTTGTGTTGTAAGTGCAAAAACAGGAATATTAAAATTTTTTGATTGTCCTTCTATTTCGACTGACAAATTTTTTCCACTCCACAATCTTGTTACATCTTCTAATGCAAATAAATCTCCTTTATTGCTTTGTGGATTAAGTCTTACTATACTAACAGGTATTTCTTTCCAGGTATTGTTTATTTTTGCCTGTATGTTGGTTGTGCCGATTTTTCTTGCACCAAATGCCACATTGTTGTTTCCCATTTACTTTTCCTCTTTGTATATCGTTTTAGCGTGAGTTTACTGACTATATAAAAGCCTGTAATAAGCATAAAGTATGAACATAAAATATTTTGTCAGCTTGTTAAATTATTTTAACAAAAAATCCGGATATCATTCCGGATTTTTTGTCTTTTAGTTGTTACTGTGTTTTAATGCAATTTTTTTTAGTTCATCAAGCTGCTGTACTCCGGCTTTTTGTTCTACAAGTTTACCGTTTTTAAATATAAGAATTGCAGGAATACCGCTTATAAAATATTCTGCGGCTTTTTCTCTGTTTTCGTCTACGTTTAGTTTAGCGACAACTGCCTGACCGTCCAGTTCATCAGCAAGTTTCTCGATAATAGGCCCCTGTGTCCGGCAATGCCCGCACCATGGTGCAAAGAAGTCTACTATTACAGGATTTTTTGTGTTTTTTAATTCAATATCAAAATTTTCGTCTGTAAATTCCAATACCTTTGACATTATTAACTCCTTTAATTTTTACATATATCGCATTTTCCAAAAAATGTTTCTTCTCTGGAATTTTGAGGAATCTCTTCAATACATATATATCTATCAGAGAATTTTATGTTCTCAGTTTCTGTTTCTTTGCTCTGTGATTGATTTTTGTTTCTATTTTTTATAAAAACAGTTACTGCAGCAATAAATAGAGCAGGCAATAATATTTTTTTTAGCATACATATTCCTTTCTTTTTTGCATGTTTATTATTTATATATTTGAAGCTTTTTTTCATTGCCATTCAGGATAATTTTTTATATTAACTTTAAATTTATAGTAATATGTTCTTGACAAAAAGTTAGTAAAGCCTTACATTTATTTTGGTAAAACAAGGAGGATTTGATGATTATAAAGCCTGTTGGATTATTAATATATTCCGGCAATAAATGTGTGCAAAGACAACAAACTTATTCTAATATTGCTTTTGGTGAGACAAAGGTACCGGATTCATTTCGACATAATGAATTAAGAGTCTTTTATCACCATATATATGAGTACAAAAAGGGGTTAAGGAGTCTTGTTCTTACAACTGAACGTGCAGATAACAGAAAAATAATAGAAGCCAGACTTAAAAGAGAAAATATTCCGTATGTAATAAATGATGTGAATAAAAAGAATATAAATGTATTTTTCGGAAATAATGATTGTATAAAAGTAGTATCAACTTTTAACAAAAGACTTGATAAACTGACACCGGAGCAGGATTTTATGCTGGGCATAATGCTTGGCTATGATAAAATTCTGCAATGCAAAAGATATTTTGTTATGAGAGACAAGTATTTTAAACAAAACAGTGAAAAAGTCTGAGTTCGCCTCAGACTTTTAAATATTTTATATAGTATAATTTTAAGAAAAATTGTAAATTTAAGACGGGATTGTGTTATGTCGGGAAAAGATTATAAAACAAATGTAATGAGAATTTTGGAGAAATATAAAATACCGTATAATCATTATTCTTATGCAGATACAGATGCAATAAGCGGTATAGAAGTGGCTTCAGTGCTTAATCAAAATCCCGATAAAGTTTTTAAGACGCTTGTTACTGTAGCTAAATCAAAAAAATACTATGTCTTTATGATTCCGGTTGCAAAAGAGCTGGATTTAAAAAAAACAGCACATGCCGTTAATGAGAAATCAGTTGAAATGCTGCATTTAAAAGATCTTTTGCCTCTAACCGGATATGTTCACGGCGGGTGTTCTCCGATTGGTATGAAAAAACAGTTTGATACAGTAATAGATGCGTCTGCAACAAATTTTGATACAATAATTTTCAGCGCAGGGAAAATAGGTTATCAGGTTGAATTATCTCTTGATAGTTTGAAAAAAGTTATAAATTATTCTGTTTCGGATATTGTTTCAGACTAAGAATGAATAACAATAAGCCCTATTAAAATTCCTATCATTACAAAAAATGCAGGAAGTTTGCTTCTGTACATAAGAATTGACTGCGGTAATATCTCGCCAAATACAACATACAGCATTGCACCGCTTGCAAAACCCAGGCTCAACGCAAGACCGAGCGGGCCAATATCCCCGAGCCAGTAGCCTATAATCGCACCGACAATTGTAGGAGCTCCGCTTAAACCTGTGACAAGTATTGCCATACGTCTTTTTACTCCTCCGTTTATAAGAGGAACGGCTATTGCCATACCCTCGGGTATATTATGAAGGCCGATTAATATTGCAAGTACAAGAGCAGACCCCTGCATAACACCGTTAGTATTTGCAAAAGACGCACCGATTGTCATCCCTTCAGGAACATTATGCAGTGCAATTGCGCACGCCATTATTACACCGGCAACAAACAAAGAAAATCTTGTATCATTCTTTTTTATATGAACGGAAAGATGATTACTGTGTATGATTTCATCCAAATCATCAGCTGTTTCGGGGTGTTCTTTGTCTATGTGAGAAACTTCTTTGTTTGTAACTCTGTCAATAAAAAGGTTTAAAAGATAAACAACACCTGCTCCAACAGAAATAGCAAGACTGACAATGTACACATTTGTTTTTGTCTCAATTGCGCTGACTATCAAATCAAAACACACAATAGCAACCATTACACCTGCTGCAAAACTCAAAAGCAGACTGGCTGTTTTGTTGGAATCACGTTTAAAAAGTGCTCCGATTGCACCGCCGAGTCCGGTTCCTCCGATTCCGGCCAGTGCTGTTGCCTGTATCAATATCCAGAATTTTTCCAATTTTTTCTCCCTGAATTATCAATATATTTATAGCTAATATGATATATCTAAATTACTAAGACTATTTTTGAATAAAACATTTTGTATGTAAAGCCCTCAGGGAATTTAAAACGGCAATCAGTGCTACACCGACGTCAGCAAAAACAGCACCCCACATAGTTACAAAGCCCATTGCTCCAAGCATAAGAAATAATAATTTTACACCGATTGCAAATACTATATTCTGTTTTACTATGTGCATTGTGTTTTTTGCAATTTTTATTGCAACAGGTATTTTTGACGGTTTGTCATCCATAATAACGACATCTGCTGCTTCTATTGCCGCATCAGACCCCATTGCGCCCATTGCAATACCTATATCCGCTCTTGTCAGGACAGGCGCATCATTGATACCGTCTCCGACAAATATTACAGAACTGTTAGCTTGTTTTTGATTAATAATTTCTTCAGTTTTTTCTACTTTATCTGCCGGTAATAGCTCAGAATATACTTTATCAATACATAGTTTTTTAGCCGTGTATTGTGCAGCAGAATCAGAATCACCGGTAAGCATTATGGTTTGTTTAGCTAACTTTTTCAATTGTTTGATTGCTTTTTCAGAGTCTTCTTTGACCTCGTCGGAAATAACAATATAACCGATGTATTGATAATCTTTTGCTGCATATACGATAGTGCCGGCTTCTGCGGCTTTTGTATATTTCACATTAAATTTATCCATTAATTTTGAATTGCCAGCCAGAATTACAGCATTGTCAACAGTCGCTTTTACGCCGTTTCCTGCAATTTCTTCAATGTCTTTAACATCAGAAGGATTGATTTCTTGTGCATACGCTGCTTTTACAGACACAGCTATCGGATGATTTGAATAATTTTCCGCAGTTGCTGCATATCGTAAAAGTTCATTTTTTTCAATGTTATTTGGTACAATCTTGGTAACTTTAAAAGTTCCTTTTGTAAGAGTCCCTGTCTTGTCAAAGATAACAGAATCCGGTTTTGACAGTAATTCCAGATAACTGCTGCCTTTAATAAGGATTCCGCATTTTGAAGCTCCGCCAAGACCTGCAAAGAATCCTAAGGGTACAGATATAACAAGTGCACACGGACAAGAAATTACAAGAAATGTCAGTGCTCTGGAAAACCATAAGCTGAAAGGTGCACCTGTTATAACCGGCGGAATAATTGCAAGAGCTGCTGCACCAAGCACAACTGCCGGTGTATAATAACGTGCAAATTTAGTTATAAAATTCTCTGCTTTTGCTTTTTTGGAGCTTGCGTGCTCTACCAGTTCAAGAATTTTGGAAACAGTTGATTCACCAAATTCTTTTTCTACACGAATTTTTAAAAATCCGTTTGTGTTAATACAGCCGCTTATTGCTGTATCGTTTTCTTTTAATTCTCTTGGTACAGGCTCGCCAGTCAAAGCAGATGTATCAACAGCTGCTTTACCTTCAATAACAGTACCGTCTAGCGGTATTTTTTCACCTGTTTTGACAATTATAATATCACCTATTGCTACTTCTGCTGGTAATTTCTTTACAATTTGATTGCCGTTTTCTTCTACATTGGCATAATCAGGACGAATATCCATAAGCTCCGTGATTGAGCGTTTTGATTTTTCTACAGCAATATCCTGTAAAAATTCTCCTAATTGGTATAAAACCATTACCATTACTGCTTCAGGGTATTCTTTTATTGCAAATGCACCTAATGTTGCTAAGCCCATAAGAAAGTTTTCATCAAAGAAATCTCCCTTAAAAATATTTCTTATTGCTTTATATAAAACATCCCAGCCAGCAATTAAATATGCAGCAACAAAAGCCGTGACTTTTATTAATCCTGTAAAAGGAAAAATAATAGCCGAAAGAAAAATTGCGAAAGCCAGGACTAACCTGTAAATCCTTGTTTTGTCCTGTTCGTGATTGTGATGATGCTCATGTGAGTGACAGGAGTCGCACATATCTTTGTCTCCTTAATTGAATAACTGTTCAACTATATTTATATTATGATTGAACAATTGTTCAATTGTCAAGTGTTTAAATAAGAATTTTAATAATTCTTCATATAGTTGAACAGTTATTCAATTATGCTATAATTTTAATATGAATAATGAAACAAAAAAAACAGATTGCGAACCTATAAATTTAGATTTGGTAAATAAAATCAAACCCAATATGCCGGATTTGAATCTTTTGTATGAGTTGTCGGATTTCTTTAAAGTTATGGGAGATGGTACGCGCATACAGCTTTTATGGGCACTTGAACAAAGTGAGATGTGTGTAGGAGATCTGGCAGTGCTTTTGAATATGACAAAATCGGCAGTTTCCCATCAGCTTAAGGTACTTAGAACTGCAAAACTTGTCAGAGCGCATAAAAACGGAAAAAATGTTTATTATGCATTAAATGATTCACATGTAAAAGATATTTTTGAAAAGGCACTTGAACACATTTGTGAATAGTTGTCCGAGAAAAATTCGTGATAAGGAGCAAAGCGACGTGAGCGAATTTTTAGCAAAGCGAACACGCGCAATGAAGTGAGCAGTAGTGAGCCTGTTTTTGAAACTTAACGAAGTTAAGTGTAGGTGAGTGTCATTTGTTCACTATACGTGAAGACATTTTGCACGAAATCAAAGCCCTCTCACAAAACTTGACATTTAGTCAACTTTTGTTCGGCAGAGTGGCAAAAGAAGTCAAAGGTGAGCAGCGACGGCTTAAAGACTCAGGTCGGCAACTGCGACACTAGATTAGATTATTATTGCTGTATTCCTTGCATCTGATATGGTATCGAGTTTTGTAAGGTTGTTTGTTCGTTGCCGGTTAACAATATGAAATTTGAAAATCTTTGTATGATTGGTATAGAATAAAAGAGCTGTTTTTAATTATGTACGGTTACAGCTTAAAGACTCAAGACGGCAACACCGACACCGGATTAGATTTTTATTAGTGAATATCGTGAAAAAGTTTTTATTTTTAATTTTAATACTTGGACTTAGTCAAATACCTGTATATTCACTAGATGTAATTACCCTGGAAACTGATTCAAGACCGTTTTTTTCTGATACGGTTCTGGATATTCAAGAGTCTGATGACAATCCTGTTTCCGGTATTGATGAAAACAGCATATACGGTAAAATTCAAAATATTGAAAATAAAAACACATCTACTGACTATGCTAAACAAAATAAACAAACTTTTAAAAGCGGTATTGCTGATTACTCTGCGGAGGATTTTTCGTCTAAATTCTTTTTATTAAATATTCTTTCGAATGCAGCAAAAGATATCTATAATCTCGAAATAGAAAGAACAGATGTTCCTTCTGCCTTGTTAAAAGATAAACTGACTTTTAATATACAGGAAGGGCCCGTTGAAAGTGTACACTTCTGGACAGCTTTTCAAAGCCACTTTACAACTGAAATAAATGAAAACAGTGATGCAAATTCAAATTTTGATGTCGGATTAATTAATGTGCTCATTGACGGTAAATTAAGAGGCGGCAAAGAAAACTTTAGAATAATGCTTGATCCTACGCATAGAAGCAGCCATACACCTTTTATGCAGACATTTTTTCAGGATATGTATATAGAAACAAACAGAATTCCCCATACAAGAGTTCTTATAGGTAATTCCCGACCTGGAGTCGGCATAGAAGGTGCTCAATCACCTTATACCCTTTCTTTTATTAATCGTTCCATGATTTCAAGAAACTTATCTAATATGCGTAAATTCGGCGTCAGAGTAAGAGGTGATTATTCATTGATGAATTATGATGCGGGTATATACAGCTCTTCAACTAATTTTACCTCTTTTTTTCCGGGACATGAGTTTGATGCTTGGATAAATCTTAAACCTCTTGGAAAAACCGATGGAAAATACGGAAAACTCGTGACCGGGGCAGGGGTTCAATCCGGTGAAAAGCATGATACAAGCTACTATATGACAGGTGCCTATGCCGGATACGAATATAAAAAATTCTGGACAAAATTTGAATACGCCAGAGCAAACGGCTCTAACGGCGGGGCAGGTCTTACAAATAAACATTCTCAGGGTATGTTTGTTACTGCTGCATACAGATTAACAAAAAAACTGGAATTGCTTGCAAGATACGACCATTTTGATCCGGACAGAGATGTTTCGAATAATAATCGCAGAGAAATTACTTTAGGAACGAATTATTATTTAAAAGGTCAGGCTTTGAAACTGATTTTTAATTATGTATTCTGCAAAAATGACAGTATTGATGATTCACACAGACTTATGGTAGGTACACAGCTGCTTTTGTAACAATTTGCGGTTATATAAAAATTTACCAGTTCGGGAAATAATAAATTTCAACAACTTCTCTTGTCTTAAGCTTTGCATGCCCGCCTTTGATAAAGTTTGTCAGAGTACCAGTGGGAGGCAGTATTGTTAGCGCCCATTTAAGAGGATATACCCAAAGACTTCTGTCCTGTCCGAATTTTTCATATGTATCTATGAGCTGGTTGTTCTCTATATTGTTAAATTTAAAGTCACTAAAGATGATACTTGCCGGTATACCATTCATTCCGCTTGATATTACTGTTTCTACCGTAGCATATACAAGCTCGCCCTTTTTTGCAAAGCATTTCCCCTTGTACCATACATCTTCTAAAACTCTGAATACTATTGTCTGTCCTTCTTTTAATTCTTTTTCCGACTCAATATCCGCAATTACGGATAATCGAATCGGTATTCTTTTTGTATCATTATAATCGTATTTATTATTTACTGGCGGTTTTTCAAGATGTCTTGTCTTTAATGCTTCTGCTAGTTCATCTTTTATTAATCCGGCAGCATAAGACACTGTATAAAAACCTGATATTAAAAATATTAGAGTAGCTTTAATAAATTTATCCATAATTTTGTTTAGACCTTACTGGTAATCAAGTTCTTCTTTTGAACCTGTTTTGATTTTTTCTTCAAGCAGTTTTCTGTTTTCAATAGATGTTAACAAAAAATTCTGGTAATGTTCATTTTCGTAATACGGGTTGTTAGCCAGATAGTAAGGGTATTTTGTATAAATATATTCATATATGTGAGCAAGTCTTTTAGAAGTTAAATTTTTGTTTGAAAACTTATCGAATCTTTTTTGCGGACAGCTTTTTTGCAGTAATGTAATAAGCCCGACCGGATGATATCCGGCATTTACCATAAAATCAACAGCTCTTTTGTCTGATGCAAGTTCGAATTTTTTTGGTGCGGCTTTAAGTTCAAATGCACTCAAATATCCGTTAAACAAGCCTTCATATGATTTTGCGGCAATCAAAATCCCTCTGGCCAGACAGGCTGCCAGCTCATCATCATTCTGTGTAAATTTATATTCATTTTTGTATACTACAACCTGCCTTCGGGTAAGCTCCGGATTGATTTGCAAAAAGATATCTTTTGCATTTTCGTCATATACAAAAATAATCCTTTTATCAATTTTATTTGCATTGAGCAGCTTAGAGCCGATATCGTTGATTCTCGATTGGATAGACTGTTCCTGCGCAATTTGTTCTTCCGTTGTTATTGTTTCATCAGCAAATACGGCAATCTGTGATGACAGTATTATTAATGCTGTTGCCAAAAGTTTTTTAATCATTTTCCATACCTATAAACTGTTAAATATGCCGCCGTATAAACGGGCGTAAAAATTTACGGCTATATAACCTACCAGTAATCCTACAACTACAATTGCTGCGGGCTGGATTATACTCATTATAACATCAAGTGCTGTTTTTATGTTCTTTTCGTAAATATTTGCAATATTTCGAAATTCCTGTCCGAGTTTACCCGCTTTTTCTCCTATTGATATGTGAGACATAGTGTTGTTGTCAAACAGCATTGATGCGCTGAATGCAGTAGTTAAATCGCAGTTATTTGCAAGCATATTATTTGTCCTGTACATACCAGAAACTTCTCTTTTTGTTTTAAAAAGTTCTGACGCCGTTTGGACAGATTCTCTGATTGGCACTCCCGCATCATAAAATGCTGCAAGAACGGCAAAGAAGTTTGTAAAATATATGTTTTTTATCAGAGGAGAAAAGAAAGTATGCTCTTTAATAAAATCTGCAATTTGAGCACACAGCTTTTTATTAAACACTATATAAAAAATCACTCCAAAAATTGAAGCGTAAACAGCTAATATTTTTATCATTGCGCTGAAAAACAGAGAAGAAAGACAAATGTTCGCTGTCATATTTTCAAAAATTTTAAAGAAAAAGAAATGACAGAACATTAAAACTCCAAGTGCGCCTAATAATAAAAGCACGGGATAAGTCAGTGATGCTATTATTGAACTTTTCAGATTTTCAGTTCTTCTTATATCTTTTAATATATTTTCCGTTGTTTCTTCAAGTTTTCCAGAGCTGTCTCCGGCACAAAAAAGCATTGCATACTGTACGCCGAGAATATCTTTGTATCTCATAATAAGAGTACTGACAGGTGTGCCTGCATCCAGACCGGTTTTTATTATATATGCAAGCTGTATGATTTTTTTGTTTGTTGTTGATGTTTCAAAAGTCTTAAAAATATCGGTATAAGAATATCCTGCACCGTACAGACTGCCGATTGTTCCAAAAAATAAACGTTTTTCCGATAATGTAAATTCTTTCATAACAACTAGTATACAATTTTTTTGATAAAATTCATACTTTTTTGCTTCTGTAGTATGATAAAAGAAAAGAAGGGAGTATATTATGTTCCACGTTTACACGCAAAAAAAAGGTGCGGATTTGACAAAAACATTGATTAAAGATTTTAAAGATTTGGAAGAGGCTTTTGATTGTGCCGAAAAATCAATCGAAGGCAAATCTGATTTAAAATATATTATCGAAGAAACCTCAGGTCATTTTAACAGCTACGGAGAACTCTTGACGGATGTTGTAGCTGAGAGCGAATAAATTTCATATCGTCAACTGACTCCGACTACTTGTTGAACCTGTGCAATAAGCAAGTTCAATATACGACAACAAGTCCGGCACAGCCAACAAGCGCATGGGGTCACTTCCGTAAAATTTATGCTTTTGCGCCCTCGCTACCTCTCGCAAATATGCCACAGGCATATTTATTCGGCAGAGTGTGTACCACTCCTAGCTTGAGGCGTAGGCAAACCGCAGGTGCCGCTGTACGCATCAGGATGCCCTCGGGTGCAAGCGAGCTCCCACTCAGACAGTATA
The DNA here is from genome assembly GCA_944324245.1 of Candidatus Gastranaerophilales bacterium. GTDB lineage: Bacteria > Cyanobacteriota > Vampirovibrionia > Gastranaerophilales > Gastranaerophilaceae > Limenecus. Next base: position 13,342 of record CALUVO010000005.1, read on the forward strand.
GTTAGTATTAATATATAAAGGAGAAAAAATCGTGTTAACAAAAAATTCCGATATCAAAACAAACTTCAGCGGAGTTGATTTTTCAAAATACTCTTCTAAAGTTTCTGAATTTGTAAATGAATTTTCAAAAAGAGCAAATCAAAAAGGACAGTTCCTGAACTGGGTAAACCTGCCATCAGAACAACTCAAAAGAGTGGATGAAATTTACGAACTTGCTGATAAATTAAAAGCACAAACAGGTGCAAAAAAGCTGAGCGTTATGGGTATCGGCGGTTCTAAACACACTGTAGAACACATGCTCTCAATAAACGGATTGAATATTTGTCATGATTCAATTGAGTTTTATTCTGATGTTGATTCGGCAAGTCTGGAACGATTCCTCTACAGATTGGGTAATGATGTTACAAAATCAAGCTTTATGATTGCATCAAAATCAGGTTCAACATTTGAAACAAAAGACGGATTCTTAAGAGTTATGGATATGCTGGTTGATGCATACAAGTCTCAGGGAAAATCTGAAGAAGAAGCTAAAAAACTTGCCAACAAACATTTTATCGCTGTAACTGACGCTAATGCAGAAAAAAGCGAACTCAGAAGAACTTCTAACGAAAACGGCTGGCTCGGTGATTTGTACATCCACGATGATGTAGGCGGAAGATTCTCTGCTTTTGACGATCATGCACTGTTTGCTCTTGCTTATGCAGGCATGAAAAAAGAAGATATGAAAGAAATGCTTCAATCTGCACAAGACATGTCAGAGCTTTCTTTATCTTCTGATTTAGAAATTAATGATGCACTGAAAGAAGGTATTTTCTGGGCTGACGCTAAATTGAACGGTATAGAAGCTTCAGTTCACCAGTATATGGGTGCTATTTTTGAAAATACTGTATACTGGCATGCTCAAATGCAAAACGAATCTGTAAAAGATACCCTAAAACAGGTTGCAAAAGTTCCTGATGCGATGCACCACAGTGCGGAAGCTCACTTTAATCCTGCAAACAAACTGGTGTTTGCTCTGACTGTACCTGTTGATAACGGTGTATGTAAAGAAAATGCAGATGCTTATATCGGTGCGCTTACAAAATCTTATGAAGTCACAGGTGCAACATTTGTAGAACACATACAGACAAAAGGAATGGGACTTACTCCTTATGCTGCAGGTGCAATGACACAATTGAGGGCATTTGCTACCGTATATCAGGAAATTGTTGAAAAAATTATGAAGAATATCGAATTTCCTGAAGTTTTAGACAGTGTTCTTCAGCCGCATGTTGAGTTCTATAAAAAGAACTTAAAAGGCGGGGTTGTAGTTCCAGGAAGAATTTCAAAATAAAATTCTTAATAATTGAGAAAATAAGGCTGCTTTTAATAAGCGGCCTTATTTTTTTATTTTGATACAGTATTTCACAAATAGCCTGTGTGTATTAGCTGTACTGGATTACTAATTTAATAAAGTTTTGTGTTCAAATTAGAATCGTAAAAGCTAAAATGTCTGAGGCGGCATCCCTTGTATGCGTGTACACACTCTGCCGAATAAATATGCCGGTGGCATATTTATGAGAGGTAGCAAGTGACGCCAAGTCTAGCATTTTACTGAAGTGACCCCATGCACTTGTTGGCTGTGCCGGACTTGTTGTTAAACAGCGAACTTGTTTATTGCACAGGTTCGACAAGTAGTCGGAGTCAGTTGACAATATGAAATAGAAAGGCGGCAATTGATGAGCACTGGCGATGAAGATGATTTTTCTAAATTTATTAATAAAAATTTGGAAGGTACAAGAACGGAACAAAACTTAAAGGAGGCATTCTGCGGTGAATCACAGGCAAGAAATAAATATACTTTTTTCTCCAAACAGGCTAGGAAAGAGGGATACATCCATATTGCTGACATCTTTGATGAGACGGCTGGCAATGAAGAAGAACACGGCAAAATCTGGTTCAGACTGCTTAATGACGGAAAGATACCAAAAACTTTAGACAATTTAAAAACTGCAGCCGGTACAGAATGCTATGAATGGCAAGATATGTACGCAAAATTTGCAGATGAAGCAAGAGAAGAAGGCTTTGACAAAATAGCCTGCCTGTTTGAAACAATAAGAAGCATAGAAAAAATGCATATGACAAGATACAATATTCTTATTGATGAGATTGAAAATAACACTCTTTTAAAAAAAGAAAAAGAAGTGCTCTGGCAATGTTCAAAATGCGGCTACAGCTTTGAAGGAAAAGAACCTCCAAAAAACTGCCCTTTTTGTAAACATCCGAAAGAATATTTTGTAGTAACAGAGAAACTGTCCTAGAACCAATTCAGGTCATAAAATTTTATTCCGGTGCATACATTGTATGTGCCGGAATTTAGTTATTTATTTATCTCTGCTTCTTCTGTATCTTCAGGAGGATTTATAGGAAGCCTGAACCCGAAAGTAGAGCCTTCTCCTGGTTTGCTCTTTACAAAAACCTCGCCTTTATGATGTTTTTCAATTGTTATTTTAACAAGATGCAATCCTAATCCCGTGCCTTTTACGGTGTGAGTATCATTTTCCACCCTGTAAAAACGTTCAAAAATCTTTTTCTGGTGCTCTTCTGATATACCGCAGCCCTGATCTTCAACCGAAACTTCCACGTATTTTGGATCTCTGGCGATTTCTGCACGGACTTTAATTCTGCCGTTTTCCGGTGAGTATTTAATCGCATTTGATAAAAGATTATTCAGCGCTCTTTCTATGCTGTCAGCATTGATAGGAATTTGGGGCAGGTCTGGCTCTTTGATTAAAGAGAATGTAACATGTTTTTCTTCAGCAAGAATCTGCATTGATTTTATTTCAGATTCAATCAGCGGAACAATATCTGTCAATTCTTTTTCTACATTAACATTGCCTGATTCAAGTCTTGAAAAATCAAGAATATCATTCACCATTTTCTGGAGCCTTGCAGCTTCTTTATTAATTACTTCAAAAAACTCTTTATTTGTTTGTTCGTCAAATTCATCAGAATGATTGTATATGGTATCAATATAAGTTCTTAAAACAGTAACGGGAGTTCTTAATTCGTGGCTGACATTTGATATGAAGTTGCTTTTCATCCTGTCTATTTCAACTTCTTTTGTCACGTCAATCAGAACTATCACGTATCCTACATATTCTTGATTAGAAGAAAACATAGGAGATATAACAGCTTTTATTACCCTTGAATCAACTTCTATATTAAATTCAAGAGGCTTATTCTCCATAACATCGAGCGGAGTATCTTTAAACTGTTCTATTTTTTCTTTAAAACATAACTCGCCGTCAGTATCGCAGTACATTTGAATTTTTGTATTCAAAATTTGAGAATCTTCTACCTCTAGCATCTTTTTGGCAGCATTATTAACAAGAACAACATTGTCATAGTTGTCACATACAACAACACCGTTTACAATACTCATCAATACCGCTTCAAATTTATTTCTTTCAAGAGTAAGCTGGTCAATATTCTGCTCTTCATACTGGTGCAACCTTAAAGACATATTGTTGAATGCATTTATAAGGTCTTTTATCTCGCCTGAAGTGTTTTTATCATCGAGAGTATAGCCGAATTGACCGGTTGTAATCTTTTTTACACCATGATGCAGCATGCTGAGTTCACGTGTAATCAGTATTGTGTTTATCAGGATTACAAAAGTAAACACCAGCCAGGCAACCGTAAAGACAACAAGCATAGAGTTTCTGGTTGCATGAGAGATGTCTTTTGTTGCTCCGCCTGTCAGTCCGACCGTAACTTTTCCTATAGTGGTTTTTACACCGTCATTGTTGACTATCATCTGGGCAGAGCTTGTTATTTTTGCCTGCTGTGCACGGTTTGGATATTCTTTTTTGCTTGAATAAATTATATTATTTTTATCATCCTGAAATTCAACAAAGGCTATTTCGTTATTGCTGTTGATAATAGAATGGGTATGGGCTTGAAGGGTGGAAAATTTTTCAAATTCCTGAACGTTTTTTGTTATTTCAACACTCTCTATAGCCAGCGTTTTTGTAAGTATTTCACCGAATCCGGAATAAACCTCGGAGATTTTTTGCTGGATATTTGTAATGGCAAAAACAGCCAATCCTACGATAAGAATTGTGCTTATTACCAAACCTAAAAGTATTAATTTATTCTGTGTACTTATACTTAGCGACTTTTTATTCATTATGAAGAAATTATAGCATATATAAATAAATTGTGTATATAAATAGGTTATACATAAAAATATTCTTCATTTTAGTAAAATTGAACTTTTTAGATTCTCTCTCGTTTATAATCATGTAGGTAAGCAGGTGTTTGTGCACCTGCACTAATAGATTACATTTTGAGAAGGAGAAAATATGAAAAAGTATTTATCTGCGGCACTTATAGCAGCACTTGTAGCTGGTTTTGTTTCTTCAGGCGCACTTAAAGCAACTGCTGATGTTATAGAAAGAGGTTTTGTATCCGTTTCTACTACGGCTAATACAGAGCTGCCGCCTGATGTGGTAGAAATAAGTATTGCCGTACAGACACAGGATGATAAATCGCTTCAAAAAGCAACAGAAGAAAATAAGCAAATTTCTGACAGAGTATACACAGAACTCTCTAAAATGATTAACAAAGATAACGGAGACTTTATAAAAACAACAAATTACAATGCATCTCCTATATACAACTACAAAAATAACAAAAAGAATCTTGTAAGATACGAGGTATCTAACAGTATAGTTGTGCATACAAAAGCAATTAAAGATGCTGGCAAAATGATAGACAAGGCAATTTCACTGGGTGCTACGAATATTGATAATCTCAATTTTTCAATATCAGCATACGACAAGGAATGCGACCAGCTTCTCGGTATTGCTGCAAAAAAAGCATACACAAGGGCTGGTATACTGGCTGCTTCTGCCAATAACTCTTTAAATGGAATAAAATCAATGAATGGCAGCTGTTCTACCTCTAGTGCAATGCCCCAGTACAGACTTCTTGCAAAGAATATTTCTCTCGGCGCCTCAGCTGACAGCGCAGCAGAAAGTTCAAGTCCTATACAAGGCGGTGTAATAAAGCTTTATGCAAACTTAAATGCTTCTTATTTTGTAAAATAATCTAAGTTTTGCACTCCACTCTAAACTAACAGTAACCGAACTTTATTCAAAAACTCAAACCCGACCAGGGTGCAATATACTCATCATAGCACCATATTATCCGTAAATCGATGTAAAGAACAGAATTATTCTGTTTGCGCATCGATTTCTTTTTTCCATTGAAAATAAAAATAAACAGCAAGAAAGAAATATACGCACCACATAATAAAAGTGGCATAGGTCTTTGCACCGTGCAAAACAAGATTCAGCCACATAACAGAAGACAAACCGTTAACTATCATCCAGACTATCCACTGTTCGATACATCTTTTAACTGTAAAATACATTCCAAATACGGACAAAACAGTCGTTGTTCCGTCAAAGACAGGACTGCTCCCGCCGAAATATTTGATAACAAATACAGCTATAGTACAGGCGGCTATTGCAATTAGAAAATATAAGATTTTTTGCTTTTGTGTAAGCTGCTTTTTTATTATTTCACGTGTATCTGTTTTAAGGTGTTTTTTCCAGGCAAAAATTCCGGCAACTTGCATAGGAAAGTAATAACACATGTATAAAACAAGATTTCCCCACAGAGCATTTTCAAACGAAAGCCAGCTGTAGCAGCAAGTGCCGGCAAGTCCGAAAAAATAGCAGGAGATTTTGCCCTTACCTGCAATCGTTGAATACAGAATACCGCATACGGCAGAAATTACCGCTATAATACTGTCTTTTACTATAAAAGCATTTACAAAAATCACGAAAAAAACTATTGAAAGCCCGATTGTTTCAGTTTTTTTCCAGCCTTTGCATTCCGCTTTTATGAATGATTTTATAATTTCCTTAAAATTACTCACCGCTCAATTTACTTTTTAATATGTATGTTATCTAATTAAAATAGATGAAAATTAAAACTATTACAAATCAAAATTCCCAGATTTCATTTAAAGGGATGTATAACAATAAATTGCTGCTAAAAAGTTTAAAATTGGCTTCAGATAACGGCACACTTTTTAATGCAACGGCAACTCTTGTTCTTTCTTCCGTTGCAAGACCTGTTGCTATTATGTCTACTCCAAAAACAGATAAAGAAAATAAAAAGCTTGCCTGTGCAAAAGCTCTTTCTTCAACAGCTGTAGGCTATTTAATAATGATGCTTGCATCATTACCCGTAGCAAAAGCCATACGAAAAATCGATAATAAGCCGTCTGAATTTTTAAAAGAATCAACAATAAAAAATCTTCAATCTAATGCAAAAAGTCTTAGAACATCAAAAATATACTCTTTTGCAACACAACTGTTCAAACTGGGAGTCGGATTTGTAATTGCAGCACCTAAATCAGCACTTACCTGTTCCTTAATTCCGGCAGTTATGCTTTTATTTCCTAAACAGAAACAAAAGCAAAAAGACGGAGCAAACAGCAAAGTCACATCAAAGGTCATATCTTTTAAAGGCCTCTATAATAACGCAACAGAATCTCTTGCAAAAGGAATAGGAAAAATCATAGACACAAAGCCGCTGCAAAACTTTGTAAAAAAATATTATGAAACAAACTATGCCCAGCATATCACATCACTGACAGATACACTGTTAACCCTTGCTTTTGTACAGCAGACAGCAAAAAGCAAAAAAATTGAACAAAAACGAAAAAAACCGCTTATATACAATTCTCTGATTTCAACAGGATTATGTATTGCCGGAGGTTATGCACTAAACAGTGCAACAAAAAAATCAACCGCAAAATTTATCAATAAATTTAAACAAATAAATAAGGATTTGCCTGAACTGGAAAAATATGTGGAGGGCATAAAGATTGCTAAGCCGGCGTTACTGCTGGGTATTATTTATTACATCTTTATACCTGTTATATCTACATTTCTGGCAGACAGAACATATACTGAGCACAGACCTAATTTGTTAAAATAAAAAGCGGTCTTTTGTAAAAATGAATAAAGAACCGCCTTGCTTTTTTTATTTGTCTGAGGCTCTTGCTTGTACCCGAGGGCACTTGTATATGTTACGTAATTCGATAACCGATTTATATACTGATAATATTTATTATGTAAAAAACAATTTGTCATCCTGAGGAGCGAAGCGAGCTCAGGATCTTACCGGCTTAGTGATTACTTTTCCGATTGGTAAGATTCTGAACACAGCACTATCATTATAGCAATGCATATTTAATGCTTCAGAATTACATGTTTTAAAACAGCAGGGGGTACGGGGGCGGCACGCCCCTGTTGTAACCTTGGTTAGAAACAGTTGTGTTTTGAGGCAATTTTTACAGCAGACTGTCGCTGAAAAATTGCCGTTTAAATACTTACTGTTTCTTTTGAATAAGCGTCCTTTTTCTCTTTCTTGCTTGAGATGTAGGCGAGGTACGAGCCGTACATATCAAGCAAAGAAAGAAAAGAACGCTATGTAAAAAAACACAGTAAATATTCAGAACAAATTTTGCATCCACAAGGTCTGAAAAAATTCATTCTGAATATCAACTGTGTTTAATCAAGGTCACAACGGCAGAGCCGTCTTACACTTCGTGTGCAGCTTCGCTGCTAATTGATTTTCTTATAATAAATATTATCAATATATAAAATCTGTCATTGAATTACGTAACATATACACGAGTGACAGTACCGAGCGGGAAGAAAATCCAAGAGCGGTTTGCCTTCTTTTGCCGTTGAGCTGAGGCGAAACGTGCAAAATGGCTTCACGAAATTATCAATAGTTTTTCTTTGTATTATTGATTTGTAAACAGTGAAAGTGCGGCTGTGGAAACAGCCATGTGAACAACGTCAATAATCCAAGACGTAGTCGGAGTCAGTTGACGATATGAAATTATCCGAAAATTTCTTTTAAGTCTCTGTCCGGTGTTGAAATTGGTTTTATCTTAAACTTATCCGCAAGAATATTAAGCACATTAGGTGATACAAAAGCCGGCAATGTCGGGCCGAGTCTTATGTTTTCTATACCGAGATACAAAAGTGTAAGCAATATACACACAGCTTTTTGTTCATACCAGGATAAAACAAGAGATAAAGGAAGTTCATTTACGGAACAGTTAAAAGCCTTAGAAAGTTCCACAGCGACTTTTATAGCAGAATAAGCATCATTACACTGCCCCATATCAAGGAGTCTCGGGATTCCGTTTATAGTACCCAAATCCATATCATTAAAACGAAACTTACCGCACGCAAGAGTCAAAACTAATGTATCCTTTGGTGTAAGTTTTACAAATTCCGTATAATAATTTCTCCCGGGTTTTGCACCGTCACATCCTCCTACAAGGAATATGTGTTTTAAATCACCTGATTTTACAGCTTCTATAACCTTAGGCGCAACAGAAAGCACTGTTTTGTGACCGAAACCGGTTGTCAGAATATTACCGCCGTTTATACCTGTCATAGGCCTGTTTTCTTTATATCCGCCCAGTTCCAGTGCTTTGTTTATAACCGGAGTAAAGTCTTTATCCTCACCAATATGAACTGTGTCAGGATATTCAACAACTGAGGTTGTAAATACTCTGTCTTTATAGCTGTCTTTTACAGGCATGATACAGTTTGTTGTAAACAAAATTGCTGCGGGAATATTGTCAAACTCCTTTTGCTGGTTTTGCCAGGCAGTACCGAAATTACCTTTAAGATGAGGATATTTTTTTAACTCCGGATATGCATGGCAGGGAAGCATTTCTCCGTGTGTATAGATATTTATTCCTTTATCTTTTGTTTGTTCCAATAACAGTGCAAGATCTTTCAAATCATGCCCTGTTACAACAATAAAAGGACCTTTTTCTATATTTGTTGTAACCATAGCCGGTTCCGGAGAACCGTAAGTTTCTGTATTTGCTCTATCCAAAAGCTCCATACATTTAAAATTAATTTCACCTGTTTTTAAAACCAGAGAAAGCAGTTCATCAGCTGACAATTCTTTTGAAACACCCTGCAGCGCTTCATAAAAAAATGCATCTACAATTTCATCTTTGTAACCCAGCACTCTTGCATGATGAGCATAAGCTGCAATACCTTTTAGCCCGAACAGTATTAAAGATTTGAGGCTTCTTATATCTTCATTGCAATTCCATACTGATTGTATGTCAAAGTCTATTTCACCTGCGGCTTTTATTACTTTGTCTATATCTTCTTTAATCGAGTTTTTATCAAAATTTACATTGGTAATAGTAGTAAACAGGCCCTCTATCAAAAGTTGTGTATTTTCTTCCGTTTGCGGCTGTGTATTAGCCAGTTTTATTAATGAGCTGGTCAACTCATCCTGCAGGTTTGCTACCTCAGGAGTTTTACCGCAAACACCCGATATTGTGCAGCCGGTGCATTTAGCAGTTTGTTCGCATTGAAAACAAAACATTTTTTCCATAATGATTCTCCTTATGTTGTTTATAGAAGTATATTCTGCTACCATAAAAAAGTCTGTTGCAATTGCAACGAAATATACAAGGTTAGTCTATGAATATATTTGATAATATTTCGGAATCTGAAAAGCACCTGCTGTATAAATGTGTAAAGGCAGTATTAAAAAACTATAAAAAAGGAGAATTAGTATTTTCTGCCGATGAAAATATTGACTCTATCGCTTATGTCATTGAAGGTAATATAGAATTGACAAAAAATGACTATAACGGTAATGAAATACTACTTACACGCATAAGCAAAGGAGAAATTTTTGCGGAAACATTTGTGTGCGCCGGAGCAAAAAGTATCGTACAGGCAAAAGCTATTGACAATACAAAAGTACTCTTTTTAAACTTTAATAATATTTTGAATATTTGTCCGCAAAACTGCATCTTCCACAAAAAGCTATTGGAAAATTTAATTAAAATAATTGCACAAAAAAATTTGTTTCTCCAAGACAGACTGGAAATGTTTTCTCACAAAACATTAAAAGAAAGAATCATATATTTGCTTACAAAATACAAATCTGCAAAGGATAACAGTGTATTTGAAATTCCGTATTCAAGAGAGCAGATGGCGCAATATCTGGGAGTAAACAGAAGTGCGCTTTCTAAAGAATTGGCTAAATTAAAGTCAGAAAAAATACTTGATTTTCACAGGAATTCTTTTAAGCTCTTTGTTAATAAAACTTCACAAGAATTTTAAAAAAATAACAATTTTATTCCCTATATATTTTTTATATATATAAGGAATAAAATTTATGACTAAAATTGTTAACCAATACTGTCAAACCACTAATATAACAGAAAGACGAATACCGCCTCAAACAGAGCGGGGTGTTTATATTTGTCCCAGTGAATCAACAAGAATTGATGCAACCGGATATAAAGAATGGGATATTACTCTGCCTTATGTTTTAAAGGGAGATACTGCTGAAACACCATTGTCAGTAATATACAATCCTGTGTATAAAATTAGCTATGCCGTTTTAAAATACGGTAATTTCAAATATAAAGTAGAGGACAATAAAGGTGTTAACAGAACAAATGCATCTAATGAAGATGTATGTCTTGCAATTTATTCCCAAGCAATAGCAGACGAAATAAGTAATGTAGGAGCCTGTTATACCGGAGTTAAAAAAGCATTTTTATCAGCCGGAATCATAGATAATTATGATGATATGCCAAGAGGTGAAGCAAAAGAATCAATAAAATACTTTGAGGCACACCCGGAAAAATTTAAAAAAATAGCTGTATCAAAAGAAGGACTAAAAAATCTGCCTGCAGGAAGAATAATCATATTTACAAAAGACGGTGAAGCAGGTCATATTTGTATTACAAACGGCAACGGGCAGGGAATGAGCAGCTCTACAGATAATCTTGGCTGGTTGGATGCAAAAGGAGACGGGGCATCTTATGTTGTTTATGAACTGACTGACGGTTGGAAATATGACAGAGCAACAAGAAAACTTGTTTTTAATGAGACTAAATAAATGTTCTCATAATATTTTCAGGCATCATATTTTATAGTAAATAAAAGAATCATTTATAAAAATGGTTACAAATAAAAAGAGAATTACTATAATAAAAAAATGGCTAGAATTAAAGTTCAATCACAGATATCAACCCCTGTTTTTATTTTATACTGTATTATTTCTATTGTAATAATAGGTATTGTTGTTAAATTTATATTTTTTGATAGTGCATTAAGCTATCATACAAAAAGTAACGGATATGAATTAATATTTCTTCTTTTGTTTTTTGTTCCGCTGTTTTTTAGATCCACCGGAAAACAAGAGTATGTAAGCGAACTTGTAATTACAAACAATGAGCTGGATATTATCTATAAAAGAAAAAATACATTAGTTAATACAAAAAGAATACCAATAGATAGTATTGAAAGTTTTAATGTATCAGTAGATTTAAACAATGTACGATACAGCATAACAACAATTTTAAGCACAAGAATCATAACTGAAATACAGTTAAAAAATAAAGATACAATAACGTTTGATAATACGTACGAAACAAAATTCTTCGGATGTCCTTATCAATATATATTAGATATTATAAAAGCTTCTGCTCTATTGCCAAACTTTTCACTTAATTTGACCGGCAATAGCGAGTTTGATAAAGAAAATATACAATATTTCAGACGTTTTGGAAAAACATTCCCGTTTATGCTGGCAGCAAAATATCGATTCAAGTTAATGCCTAAAAGTGCAAAAACAGTTGTCGTTTTTTTTGCAATCATATATTTATTTATATTCTGTATGTTTTTATATATAAATGTGCCTTCTCCTCTCAGCAAGCAGGAAAAGCAGTATTTTAAAATATATAGTGCAGCAATGGATCTAAAAAGAAATAAAAACTATTCGCTTGCTATACAAAAATTGAATGAAGCACAAAGTATAATAAATACATCCTCTGACAGCTATCTTCAAAAAGCATACTGCTATAAATACTTGAAACAGTACAATTCTTGTATTGCAGAAGCAAAAGAAGGTTTGAAATATGCTGATAAAAAGTCAATATATTATAAAGCCAAAAATTTTAAATTCTCCGGTGATGACAAAATTGCTCTTAATACAGTACTCGGCGACTGCGGATTGAAAAGTAAAAATTACAATGACTCTATTTATGCTTTTACATATGTAATTAATAATGTTAAATATATTTATACAGATGCTTATTTTAAACGGGGCAGAGCGTATTATTATCTTGGTCAATATAATCTTGCACTATCAGATTTTATAATGCACAAAAGCATAATAGAACAATGTTTACAAAGTGATTGTTCAAGATATAAAGCTAAAAATTTAAACAATATTAACAAATGGATAGCTGCATCACAACGGAATATGAAATAATTATTCTGATTTTTTGACAGCAGTATCGCTTCTAAAAAAATTTTTTTTAATAGCAAAAAAAATAATTCTTATGTTTATAATCAATTATGAGAATTGCAAATGTAAGAATTACTGTAAAAAGAAATCTTTCCATAATCGGGCTGGCAGGATTACCATTATTATTTGCTCCTCAGCAAATAAAAGCGCAAAATCTTGAAAAAACTCCGGACAAAGATTTGTTTGAAAAGAATATTTCGATTCCACCAAAAGGAACAAAAAATAATACGATTTTATTAGGCGCACCTTCACCTGAAATAGAAATTGCAGGAGTTAAAGATACTGCAAAGATAGTTGTTGATTTGTCTAAAAATGTTTTATATACATATAATGAAAACGGACAGGCGCAATGTGCATATCTTATTGCCAGCGGAAAGCCAAAATACCCGACAGATACGGGAATAAGAGTAGTTACCCATGTTGAGTCTTATCCGTACAAATCAGCTCCACGCTCAACAAGACGTCGCAGAAGACCGAATGACTATGGCCCTAAAATTATATGCCTGCAAAAAATTGATGTAAAAACAGGAGAAAGAAGTAATACCGGAGAATTTATCCACGGGACAAATAAACCTGCTTCACTCGGGAAATACGCTTCTCTCGGGTGTATGAGAATGGATAATGAAGTTATACAAAAACTGGCAAAAGAAGTCCATCGTGGTGATATTGTTTTGATTACAAAATAAATTATATTAATTCAGTTTAATCGCCTGTTTAAATTATATCTGTGCACCGCCGTCTTTTTTCATTTTATCAAGAGCTTTTTTTGCACCTGTGCTTTCTTTTGCAAGTTGTATCACAAAATCAGCTGCCTGTGCATCTCTTGCTATAGCTTCTTTTAGTGCCAGTATTTCTTCTACGGTCATTTCTTTTGTATCAGACATCTGATCTAGATTCTCTTTAAAAAGCTCCTGCGCTTTCTCATCATATCCCGGCAGGTTTTTCTTAAACCCGTACCATTTATGAAACTGATGCAGCATATAATATATGTTTATCTCTCCGTTTCTCAGCACAAACATTTCTCTTGATTTAAAAGAAAGATGCAATTTCTTTTGTGCAAATAGACCTGTCATAAAATTTAGATATAATGCTTTAAATCCTTTCATAGGAGTAATAAATCCTTCCTCTTCATCAATTTTTTTAAGGATTTTATCTGCATACGCAACTTTATATACAGGAGTGCCCTGCTGTTCTACAAATTTTAACAATAATTCAGGATTTGTAAGGCAGGTTTTTACAATGTTTTTTACTTCTGCATCCATTGCTGCCAGAATTTTTTCTGTCTCAACAGACAGTGTCATTGTTTCGGAAGCATTTATATGAGTTTTTGTTGTTGAAGTTGTATAAGTCTTGGGCTTAAGCTTGTTCATTGTGTGCTCAAGTCGTTTTTTTCTGCGTTCTAAGATATAATTTACTATTCTGTTTATAAATTTGTTCATATTCCATATTAAAACACATTTTTGCGAGTCTATACAATATATACAGTATAAAATACCACAAGCCGTACGCATCAGGATGCCCTCGGCTACAAGCGAGGCAGCCGCGGACATATTAAGAAAGTTTTTGATGATATACTGCGTAAAATTTCTATATATCTCCAGAATATTTTGTTAATACTAAAATTTTTTGCTTATTGTCTGACAAGTTTTAGGATCATTAAAATATTTTAAAAATGTTACTTCCTCATTCTGACCGACTACAGGCATTCCTTTAACAAGCACAGACCCCTGAATATCTGGATTTATCATTGCTTTATAGTATTCGTCTATTTGTTTTTGAGTGAAATAACAGGTTATGACATTTGAGCCTCTCTGCCATATATGAGTTTCCACATAAACACATTTTCCGCTCCCGTCAGGTGCATAACCTTTTATTTCATATGTGCTTTTTGAATTATATGCTGTATTGAACTTTGATTCCGAATAAGGTCTGCAAATTACAAAATGCTGTATAAAAGCCGGTGTATATTTTGATTTTGCTGCGGCAGAGGGCGCAAAAAACATAGAAAGTATAAAAATTCCGAAGGCTATTATCACAATGATTATCAATCCCAGGCACCCTGTTAGTATTCTGTTTGCTGTTTTTTGTGATTTTTCCAGTTCTGCTTCTTCTCGCATTTTTATATCAAAATTAAACTTTTCGACAGTAAGAGCTGGATTTGATTTTTTTGTGTTTTCATATTTGTTTACATAAGATGAAAATACTTCTTTTTCTATAGAAGAAATTCCCCTAAGGTGCACAAAACTCAACAGCATTTTAATTTCATAACTCATATCTTTCAGAATACAGCAGTCATCAAAATCTTTTTCTTCTGTTTTTACAAGCCTGTAATCATTGTCATCGCACAAAAATTCAAAATAGCACCATTTTCCTTCATCAAAAAACCACTCTCTTTTTTGCTCAGGTTCAAAGATAACTTTTGCACACTCAAGAGAATTGCAATATTTTCTGTGTCTAAAATATTCTTCTACAATGTCGGTATAGTTTTCGTCCATTGTTTTAGTTTATAACATTTGAAATTATTTTTAAACTGTATAAAAGTATATTTTATTGACTAACTATATACTAAATGTTAGCATTAACAAATAGACAGGATAGAAGTTATGACTGAAAAAAGATTGAGTAGTGAAGAAGACTTTATTGCATATTTAAAAAAAATAAATTTTGCTAAACATCTGACAAAAATAGCAAAAAAATTAAAAGACAAAAAAGTTGTAATATATGGAGCCGGTTCGTTTTACCAGACTCTGATCAAAGAATATGACTTATCATGTTTGAATATTATTGCAATTGCAGATAGAAAATTTATTAATCATGACGATGATGTAATGTTTAGCGGATATAAAGTATGTGCTCCTGATGAAATTAAATTGCTGGAACCCGATTATGTTCTTGTTAGTATGATTTCTCCTATTAATGTTATTGAAGATTTGGAAGAAACAAGTCTGAAAAATGTGAAGGTAAAAATAAAACCGTTAATCAACAAACCTTTTATTGATATCTGGAAAGAAATTTGGAGCTAAAATGACAGCAAACTTCTTAATTTCAATTATTTTACCTGTATATAATGCTCAGGATTATATTGAAAAATGTTTGAATTCTTTGCTTGCACAGACTTATCCGAATATAGAGATTCTTTGTGTGGATGATTGTTCTACTGATACTTCTTTAAAAATAATAAATGATATTGCCCAAAAAGATGCAAGGATAAAAGTTTTATCAACCAAAACAAACAGCGGTCCGGCAACAGCAAGAAACCTAGGTCTTGATAATGCTCATGGTGAATTTATTATGTTTTGTGACAATGATGATACATATTCGCCTGATATGTGTAAAATCATGCTTGATACAATGCAAAAATACAATGTAGAGCTTGTAACCTGCAAAGCTAATATAGAAAATAAGTATATAGATGAGGAACTAGGAAATTATATCAACAGCAATCCCCTTGGCGAAATTGTTTTAAAAAGCGACATAAAGCATTCTATAAATGTTCTTTTGTGGAATAAAATATATAAAAAATCAATTATAGACAAATATTCAATCAGGTTTCCCGATGGAGTGTCTGCTGAGGATGATGCTTTTATCAGCCAATATGTCAGTGTAATTTCCCGTTATTATGGATTAAAGCTTCATCTATATAATCATCTGTTCCGTACCACATCATATACAAATACAATTGGCAGAGCAAAATCTGCTGAAAAAAAATTTGATAAAATAAAAATTATTCAAAATATATATGAGTTTTTGGTAAAGAATAATCTTTTGGAAGCAGAAGAAGAATATTTTAAAAATAGAACAAGAGCAGAGTTACTTTATATGTTTTCGTATAATAAAGAACTCGGAGATAAACAAAAAATAATAAATTTATATAATGATTTTGTAAAAAACAGTCAATATTTAGACTACGGAAAATACAATTATTATTCTTTTTACAAACGAATGTATAAAAGATTAAATCCTATTTTGTTGTTTTCGTTAATAAGGAAGTGCTGCTGGTTTTAGATAAATGAGGTTGAGATGAAAAGCCCGAAAGATATGAAAATTATACAGATAGATATTACAAATGCCTGCATAAACAGGTGTTCTAACTGTACAAGATTCTGCGGGCATCATACAAAGCCATTTTTTATGGATTTTGAAACTTTTAAAAAGGCTGTAGATTCTTTCGATGGTTGGGAAGGCTGTGTCGGTATAATAGGCGGAGAGCCTACACTGCATCCGGAAATCGAAAAATTTATTGACTATTTAAGAGAAAAGAGAATAGGAACACCTTTAAAACTTTCCAGAGAACCTATCTGCAATATGCAGGAGCATATATATAAAAATTTGAATAACAGCTGTTCAAAAATAGGATTCTGGTCATCGTTAAATAAGGGATACTATAGACACTTTGAGACAATCAATGATGCATTTGACTGGCAGCTTTTAAATGACCATAACAATAAATGTCTTCATCAGGCAATACTTATGGCTCGAAAAGATTTGGGAATAAGTGATGAAGAATTTATCAAAAGAAGAGATAATTGTTTTGCTCAAAATACCTGGTCAGCCACAATTACACCTAAAGGGGCTTTTTTCTGTGAAATAGCAGCAGCTTTGGATATGCTTTTTAACGGCCCTGGCGGGTGGCCTATAGAAAATGGCTGGTATAACAGAACTCCTGATGAATTTGGAGAACAATTACAATGGTGTGAATTATGCTCGCTTTGTCTGGATGTGCCCCAGAGAATTTCGTGCGAAGATATTGATGATATTTCACCGACATTGTTAAAAAAACTTCAGGAGATAAATTCTCCGAAAGTAAGAGCAGGCAAATATTGTCTGCATGATATTAATGATTATGACAAGCATAAATCTTCATATAAATCTTTTGAACATTGCGATGATTATATGCAGGCCGGTTCTAACATAAGAACAACAACTAACAACAAAAATTACTATCCAAGAAGTTTTGAAATTACAACATTAGAAAATGCCGCATCTGTAATTAACAAAAAAACAGATTGGGTGATACTTTCAAAAAATAAAAAAGATGCTCGAAAAATTAAAAAATATTTGAAAAATATGGTAATAAATCCTGGATGTTTATATAGGTATAAAGAAGAACTTATCTTTAATCCTCTTGCAAGAAGCATAAGAGATATAATAAAGACACCGAAAAATTTTGATTTTCAGAATCTGACATCATACTATCCTTCTGATAAAATCATAGATATTGAAATACAACGACCGGATTATTTATCAAAAATATTTGGCAAAAAGTTTGTTAAAATATTGAAAATATATAAATATAAGTGGATTTAAAAAAATAAAGGTTAAAAATATGAAAGCACTTGTAACAGGAGCTAACGGATATATTGGTTCTCATGTTGTAAAAGCACTCATTGATGCGAAAAATGATGTAATTGCAGTTGATTTTAAACATGACAATATCGATGACAGGGCCCAAAAGCTTGATATTGATATTTTTTCTGAACAAGAAAATTATTTTGAATATTTTGGACAGCCTGATGTGCTGATTCATCTTGCTTGCAAAGATGTTCCTGTTCATAATTCTATGTATCATATCGAATCGATACCGAAAAATTTTAAATTTATAAAAAATCTTATTGATAACGGTTTAAAACAGGTCGTAACTGTTGGTTCCATGCATGATATAGGCTATTTTGAAGGAGCTGTAAATGAAAATACAGAACCACATCCAATGACCTTTTATGGCGTATCAAAAGACACGTTAAGAAGACTTGTTGAAATTTATACGAAAGATAACGATGTAGTGTACCAGCATCTTAGATTTTTCTACACATATGGTGATGATGAAAAAAGTTCAGGCTCTATTTTTTCAAAAATTCTTCAAATGGCAAAAGACGGACAAAAAACCTTTCCTTTTACCGATGGGAAAAATCAATTTGACTACATAGAAATTCATGAACTTGCAAAACAGATTACTGCTGTAGCAATGCAAAAAGAAGTTACGGGAATTATCAACTGTTGTTCAGGCAAACCTGTGGCAATAAAAAATCAGGTAGAGTTTTTTATAAAAGAACACAATCTTGATATTAAACCGGATTTTGGTAAATATCCATCCAGAGTTTATGACTCTCCCTGTATATATGGCGATAATACAAAGATTACCCAAATTATGGAAAAATCCGTTAATCTTTAATAAACTTGATGTTTGCTAACTTCTCTTTGTATATATCATTTAAAAAATTGTATGCAACAATACTTTCTTGCATTGCAATATATATTATATCAGGTTTGTAGTTCAATATTTCATATGGCGTAATAGCTGTATATCCTTTATATGTTCCTGAGTTTTCGAATTTTTTGTCACTTACTGCAATTACATTGATATTTTTGAACTTACCTTTTTTATAAAGCTCATCAAAATGTTTGCCAGCTCCGTATACAATTACTCTTCTATTTTTTAACAACATAAAATTGATATATTTTTTGACAAAATTGTAAATTTTTATGTGGAAAATATCATATACAAAACTTTTGGTTATGTTATAAAATCTCTTAAGCAAAGATGGTTTTACTGCATAAAGCACCGTTTCACAATTCATTGCAGAATGATGATATATGAAAAAATCATAGCCAATATTTAACGAATTTATATATAAAATAATTTCCCACAGGTGTATTGGCGAATGATAAATACAAACAGCCATATCCGGTTTGTATTTTTTTATAGTTTTTTGTGCACCCTTCAAAGCGTTTGGCTCAGCAGATTCTATATCCATTTTTATATAATCTACTTTGTTTATTTTATTGCTTTTAACAAAATCATCCAGTGCTACCAGCTCACACTCAACTGATTCACCTGTTATAGGATATAATACGGAAGAACCGCCGTTTCCGACTGCCATCTGCATTTTTTCTTTTTGATTCCATAAACCTAGCTCGATTAGTTCTACATTATTTAAATCAGGATTATTTTTTATAAGTTTATCCGCTTTTTTATATTCTATCGGAGAGGCTTCAAAAGCATATATTCTGCCGTTTTGCCCTATCATTTTTGAATATTCTTCCAGCTCAAATATACTGGAAGAAATTCCTGCATCAATAACTACTGAACCCTTTTTTACTGTAGGCATTAATTCTTCCGGAAAATAATCAAGCTCTCCATTGTATTCCAGATATCCGGTATCTCCTTCTATTAATGATTTTAACCGCTCTAAAAAAATCTTTTTGCTTTTATCAGATGAAAGTAAAGAATATGCTTTGTGTATTTGCTCTTTATGTGCTTCATAGAATCCTTTAAGAGGCGGATACAGCAGCAGACATCCTTTTTCATATTCTTTTTTTGTATAAAAATAATATTCGCCGCGATGATGTTTTGCTATCATGTTCATTGGCACAATCCAATGATTGTCTGCCATTTCATAAAAATCTATGTATACTGCAAGATTATCTTTGTCATAATAGTCATCAAGAGATACAACAGGTACAGATTCATAAGATGAGATATCTTTTTTGCATGGGAAATAAGAGGGGATACAAATTCTTTCTATTTTAGCTGTGTATTTATTCTTGAATATATTTACAGCCTCTTCTATTTCGTATTCAAAACAAACGATAGATACGGTATTTAATCCGGACTCGGAAAAAGGCTTTCTGTGTTTTTTCAATTCTTCATATAATCTTTTATTAATCATATTAAACCCCTCATAGAGCAATTATATCAAAAAAATATTTTCTACAATCTGCTTCTATCCATTTCCATATTGAGCTATTAATTGATTTGCATTTATTCTATTATCGTGAAAAAAATCACTTTTTATAAAATCTAAAATTTTAGATTTTACATATAAAGAATTTATAAAGATAATCCTTTTTATATCTGCTTTTTAAGATATAACTTTTTATTAATAATTGTAAAAATAACACTTGCAATTTTCTTTTTTATAAGTTATATTAATAGTGAATAATTTCACGATAAAGGAGACTTACACTATGGCAACTAAAAAGCAAGCCGAAAAAGAAAAGCTCGAAAAAGCTTTTAACAAATCCAGTGAAGTTAAAACTCACGACGATTTAAAATTAATCATTGAAAGAGCAAAAAAAGCTCAAAAGATTTATGCTACTTTTTCACAGGAACAGGTAGACAAAATTTTTAAAGCAGCAGCTACTGCCGCTGACAAAATGAGAATACCTCTTGCCAGAATGGCTGTTGAAGAAACAGGCATGGGCGTTATGGAAGACAAAATCATTAAAAACCACTTTGCTGCAGAATATATCTACAACAAATACAAAAATATGAAAACTGCCGGTGTTATCGAAGAAGATAAAGCTAACGGCATCAAAAAAGTAGCAGAACCTATCGGCGTAATTGCAGGCGTTATTCCTACCACAAACCCGACTTCAACTGCTATTTTTAAATCATTAATAGCTTTAAAAACAAGAAACGCTCTTGTTTTCTCACCACACCCGAGAGCTAAAAAATGTACTATTGAAGCTGCAAAAATCGTTCTGGAAGCTGCTGTTAAAGCAGGCGCTCCGGACGGACTTATTGCCTGGATTGATGAACCTTCAGTTGAACTTTCAGCTGCACTAATGCATCACGAAGATATCGATATGATTCTTGCTACAGGCGGTCCGGGCATGGTTAAAGCTGCTTATTCATCAGGCAAGCCGGCTCTTGGCGTTGGCCCCGGCAATACTCCTGCAGTTATTGACGAAACAGCTGATATTAAAATGGCAGTTTCTTCAATTCTTATGTCAAAAACTTTCGACAACGGTATGATTTGTGCTTCCGAGCAGTCAGTTGTTGTAGTTAAAGATGTATATGAAGAAGTTAAAAAAGAATTCCTCTTAAGAGGTGCTTATATTCTTAACAACAAAGAAAGAGAAAAAGTAGGCGCTCTTGTTATCCAAAACGGAAGAGTAAACCCTGCTATTGTTGGTCAGCCTGCTGCTAAAATTGCCGAAATGGCAGGTATCGAAGTAGAACCCGATACCAAAGTTCTTATCGGCGAAGTTACTGACATTTGCGAAGAAGAACCTTTTGCTCATGAAAAACTTTCACCTGTTTTGGCAATGTATAAAGCAAAAGATTTTGATGATGCTGTACAAAAAGCTTATGATCTGGTAGACTTTGGAGGTGCGGGTCACACATCTGTTCTTTATACAGATGAAAGATTCCCGGAAAGAATCGAAGCATTCGGCTTGAAATTACACACAAGCAGAATCTTGATTAACTCACCTTCTTCTCAGGGCGGTATCGGTGACTTGTACAACTTCAGACTCAATCCGTCATTGACACTGGGCTGCGGCTCATGGGGCGGCAACGCTGTTAGTGACAACGTAGGACCACAACATTTATTGAACATCAAAACAGTTGCTGAAAGGAGAGAAAACATGCTCTGGTACAAGGTTCCTGCAAAAGTATATTTCAAAAGAGGAGCTTTGGATCTGGCTCTCAGAGAATTGCAAGGCAAAAAACGTGCATTTATTGTTACTGACAGATTCTTGTTCA
Organism: Candidatus Gastranaerophilales bacterium; assembly: GCA_944324245.1. Lineage (GTDB taxonomy): Bacteria > Cyanobacteriota > Vampirovibrionia > Gastranaerophilales > Gastranaerophilaceae > Limenecus. The sequence continues at coordinate 35,213 of CALUVO010000005.1, forward strand.
ATTCCGGCATGACAAACTCAATCACAAATACACTGGATGATATCGGTGTTGATTATCAAATCTTCTTTGATGTTAAACCGGATCCGACATTGTCTACTATCAACGATGCAATGATGATGGTTAAGGCTTATGAACCGGATGTTTTCATTGCACTGGGCGGCGGTTCTTCTATGGACGCAGCAAAAATCCTGTGGTTGATGTATGAACAGCCTGATACAGTATTTGAAGATATTGCAATGAGATTTATGGATATCAGAAAGAGAATCTGCATGATTCCGCCTCTCGGCAAAAAAGCTGAAATGGTTTGTGTACCGACTACATCAGGTACAGGTTCTGAAGTTACTCCGTTTGCAATTATCACAGATGACCAGACAGGTGTTAAATACGCAATCGCTGATTACGCATTGACTCCGAATGTAGCTATCGTTGACCCGAACCTCGTTGACACAATGCCAAAAGGTTTGACCGCTGTTTCAGGTTATGACGCAATTGTTCACTCACTGGAAGCTTACGTATCAGTAATGGCAACAAACTTCACAAATTCTAATTCATTAGAAGCTCTGAAATTGTTGTTCAGATATATGAAACGCTCTTACGACAACGGTGCGAAAGATCCTGTTGCAAGAGAAAAAGTTCACTATGCAGCAACAATTGCAGGTATGGCTTTTGCTAACGCATTCTTAGGTATTTGCCACTCTATGGCTCACAAACTGGGTGCAATGTTCCACGTACCGCACGGTATGGCAAACGCATTGTTAATCAATCAGGTTATCAAATTCAATGCAACTGATAAACCTGTTAAACAAACAGCATTCCCTCAGTACAAATTCCCGAATGCTAAAGCTAAATACGGTCAAATTGCTGATGAATTAGGTCTCGGCGGCAAAAACGACGATGAAAAAGTCGAATTGCTGCAACAGGCATTGATTCAGATGAAGAAAGATTTGGGCTTGCCGATGTCTATTAAAGAATTCGGTATTGAAGAATCTGAATTTATGTCAAAACTCGACGAAATGGTAGAACTTGCATTTGACGATCAGTGCACAGGTGCAAACCCGAGATATCCTCTGTTTGAAGAAATCAAACAAATGTATCTCGATGCATACTACGGCAGAATATAATCTGATTTAAGATTATAAATATACAAACAGCATCCGCCGAAATATGCGGGTGTTGTTTTTTATATTCTTTAAGGTAACATAATTTCATTGTATTAAGACAATAGGATAATATACATTAGGATTATTGTCAGATTTGAACTATAATAATAATATAAATTGCCATACAATTAATTGTTACTTATGAAAGGCATGAAAATGGAAAAGAGAGTTTTAGCGGCATTTTTTTTGCTTATGACAGCAAATCTCTGTGTAAACGCAGAAGATAATATTATGCCTGTAAGCAATCAAGTGTATTCTCAAAGCGGATATTCAGAACAGGGTTCACAATATTATAATAACGGCGTCAGCTTTTTAAAGTCCGCCCAGTACACAAATGCTATTACAGAATTTCGAAAAGCTTTGAGAGAAAATCCTGATGACAAATCATCCCGAATTCAGCTTGTAAACTCATATATCTCAAGAGCCCAGTATTTTAATAATAAGTCGGCTGATTATAATAAAGCTGCAAATGATTTGCGTTCAGCTATATTTTATATGAAGTATTATAATAATCAGCCGGTTGATGCGCAGTATCTCACGGATTTGAATACAATGGAGGACAATCTGGAAAACATACTGTATGCAATGAATGCTGATCAAACACCAAAAGGCAGATATACGATGGGGCGTTCTTTAAGGGCACAGGGCGAATTTGCTGCAGCTGCAACAGAGTTTCAAAAATCCCAGAATGATGTAAATTACAGAAAATCTTCTCTGGCAAATCTTGGAGAAATATATTATACCCTGAATTTAAATGAACAGGCTGTTTCATATCTTGATCAGGCTCTTGTTCTCGACCCTAAAAACGCAAATTTGCATCTTAAGCTGGCAGAAGCTTACGAAAGATTGGGAAAAGTCGATTTAGCAGCAGAACAATACAATCTTTCATTGTCAAAAAACGGCGATAATCAGGAAATTTTGATGTCTCTTGAAAATATCTGGAAACAAAAAATTGCGGAAAATCCTGACAATGCGGAAGCTTATGCAAATTTAGGAGCGGTTTACCAAAGACAAAACAACTTTACAGCAGCTTTGCAGCAGTATGAAAAAGCTGAATCTTTGAACCCGTCTAATGTAAATACCCGTTTGAATCTCGGTACTTTATATCAGGCGCAAAAAGAATATGATACAGCAATAGCTGCTTATGACACTATTCTTGATGTTAATCCGAATTTTAAACTTGCATACTTATATAAAGCACAGTGCTATAGAGCACTAGGCAATAAAGATGCAGCAATTCAAAATTATAAACTGGCTCTGAATCTTGATCCCACTAATCAGGAGATAAAAGACGAACTTTTTAATATGTACGAAACAGATATGACACCTGAAGAAAAACTTGCTTATATAAATGCACAGCTTCAAAAAGAGCCGAATAATCCGGCACTTGTGTACAAATATGCATTTGAACTTCATACTGCAAACAGAATTGCAGAGGCCATACCTTATTACAATCAGGCCATAAAATTAAATGCAAAAAATGAAGACGCTTATATAAATCTTGCTCAGGCATACAAACAACAGCAAAGATATGATAAAGCAAGAGAGATTTTGACAAATGCAAAGGCACTGTTTCCAGAAAGTTCTGCAATAAAAAAACAACTTGCCTTAATAGATACAGAAACTTCTTCACTTTTATATAATGATGCAACAGAATTGTTCAAGCAAAAGAAGTATATGGAAGCAATTAATGTGTACAACAAAATAGCACCGGCTACAGCTGATTCATTACTCGGAATCGGTGCCTGCTATCAGGCATTGAATAATAATAAACAGGCTGCACAATATTATGCAAACTCGTTTTCTCTAGATGAAAAAAATGCTGAAACAGCATATTATGCCGGGCTTGCATATGCAAATGCACAGGACTTCGCCAATGCAAAAGTCTATGCAAAAAAAGCAATTGAATTAAATGCAAACAATAAAAATGCTAAGGAGCTTTTGACTTATGTAATTGAGCAGGAAAATACCGTAAAAATGGATAAAGCTATAGAACTGTTTGAAAAACAGCAGTATCAGCAGGCGCTTTCTATTTTAGACAATGTAATTGTGCAGGATCCAAAGGATTCTAATGCTTATTATTACAGAGCAATGGTATATGACGCACAAAAGAAATACCAGCTTGCAATCAATGACTACAAAAAAGCACTGCAGTATAATCCGCAGATGATAATTGCAAATTATTCAATAGCTGTAGATTATGATTATCTTGCACAATACACAAATGCTTTGATGTACCATAAAAAGTATCTGGCAGCAGCACAAAAAGCCGGAGAGACAAACGATTATACCAGATATTCAGCAAAGAGAGTGCAGGATTTAAAAGCCTATGAACCCAAACCCGCAGCAAAAAAATAAAAATTTAAGAATAGGAAATGTTGAAATAAAAAGCTGTGCTGCTCTTGCTCCTATGGCAGGAATTACTGATATGCCGTTAAGGCAGCTTGTGAGGAAATTTTCTAAAAACTGTCTTTTAACAACAGAAATGATAAGCTCTGAAATGCTTATGCAAAACAGACAGGATGAACACGAAAAAATAACAGCTTATCAACAAAATGAATTTCCTCTGGCATTTCAAATATCCGGACACAAGCCTTTTATGATGGCAAAGGCTGCAAAAATACTTGCTGGTAAAGGTGCTTCTATAATTGATATAAATATGGGATGTCCAGTAAAAAAAGTTGTTTCAGGCGGCGACGGCTCAGCTCTTATGAGAACACCTCAGCTTGCATGTGATATAGTAAAAGCCGTTAAAGATGCTGTAGACATTCCTGTTACAGTCAAATTCAGGCTTGGATACACTGCTTCGGAACAAAACTTTATGGAATTTGCTGTGTTAATGCAATCCGCAGGAGTGGATGCAATGACCATCCACTGCAGAACCCGCTCACAAATGTATTCCGGTAATGCTGATTGGGGTGCTATAGCTGCAATAAAAAAAGAGATTAGTGTTCCGGTTTTTGCAAATGGTGATATAGTTTCTCCCGAGACTGCTAAAGAATGTCTTGAACAAGCGGGTACAGACGGTATTGCCGTTGCCAGAGGCGTTTTGGGCCAGCCGGATTTGATTTTTAGGATAGAACATTATCTGCAAACAGGTGAGTTGCTGCCCGAGCCTGATATTTTTCAAAAAATAGAACTTCTGAAAGAACATATAAAAGATGAAATTGAACTCAGAGGAGAAAAGGTGGCAATGCAGTTTGTCAGAAAGTTTTACCCTTACTATATAAGAGGAATAAGAGATGCTGCAATATACAGAGGCAAGCTTGTAACAGAGACTGATTTTGACAGGGTGATATCAGTTCTTGATTTAATTATAAAAAAAGAATCAGCCGGCTTATACAACTATATATAGCCTAAAGTATTGATAATATAAGAAAAATAAAAAATATGTTATTGAATTATGCAGTATATACATGGGTTCTTATTTAGCTGTTTTTAATGTAATTGCTATATAATAATCTTTCACAGGCAATTTTTTCTATATAATTGTTTTTATATATTTTTGTCATTTTAGGAAATCATAATGGTTAATATAGGTAGTATTAAAGCATTTATAGCAGCTATAAAAAGGACACCAAGCTATTTAGCTACAAATCCGGTTGTAAAAGATATACAAACTAAAGGTATAAGATATTGTCCACAAGCATTAGGGGATGTTTATGTCAGAACAATTCCTCAGAAAAAATCTGTACAACTAATTGATAATATGGCAGGAAAGCTAAATATTGCACCTGACAATTATGAAACTCTGTCGCTTCAATTGTATAGAAACATACATAAATCAGGCAAAAATTTTGCAAGTACAGGTGTAATAAAAGAACTTGTTCAAAAAACAGGTCTAAGTGAAGCACAATTTGCACAGGAGATGGATAGCCTTGCAACAATGATTACATTGCTAAAACCAACAAGTTTAAAATTTGAAGAACCTCATAAAATTTTTGATATTATGATTTGAGAAATAAAAGCAAAAGTTTCATATATTGCAAAAGGAATGTCAGGTTCTGTATACAAAATAGAAATCCCTGGAGCAAAGCCGATTGCACTAAAGAAATACCACGGTGACATACATCAGATAGCAAATTCAGAAGGCGTATACGCAGAAGCTGCTATTCAAAAAAAATTATATGAAGATGGTGTCAGTGACACAGCTGCCCTAATCTGTACAAATCCTGACAGAGGCTGGATTTTATCTGAATTTATCGATTCAAACTACAAAATGAGAACTAATGGAATAAAAGTAAAAGAATATTTAGAAAAAAACGGATTAATGTTTGATGACATAAACGGTGGAATGAATATAAAAGACTCTGCCGGCAATGATATACTTGTTGAATTCGGATATATAATTCCAAAATCAAGAAAAATAAAAGATTTGCATTATTTCATAATAGATGTAAATGAGGAGATATTAAAAGAAAAACAAACAATCAATTATGATAAAATCGTAAAATTATACGAAGAAAATCCTAAAAAAAGATTCCAGATTATTCATGACCTGCAACGCTTTTACGACGAAGGTTTTGATACTGATTTATACAAAACATTTTATGAAAGGACGAAAAATACTCCACAAATGAGACTGAACAACGATTATTCATGATACCTGTTTGCAAAAGAAATAACCGATGATTCAATAATGCCGGCTTCAGAACGATTGCAAAAGGCAAAGGCTGCACAAAAAGCCTTCAATGAATGCGGATTTGAGGTGATATAGATAATTTTGTCGGTTCACAAAAAGAATATAATATTTATACAACACGTTTTAATGACTTTGCATCAGCATTTTATGAAAAAATATTTTCATTTTAGTAAAAAACTTTTATGATTTTCTCTCGTTTATAATCATGCAGGTGAACAGGTATCTGTGTATCTGCACTAATAGATTAGATTTTGAGAAGGAGAAAATATGAAAAACTATTTATCTGCGGCACTTATAGAAGCACTTGTAAAGGGTTTTGTTTCATCAGGCGCACTTAAAGCAACTGCTGATGTTATAGAAAGAGGGTTTGTATCCGTTTCTATTACGGCTAATACAGAATTGCCGCCTGATGTGGTAGAAATAAACATTGCCGTATATGCTAGGATGACAAATCTCTTCAAAAATCAATGGAAGAAAACAAACAAATTCCTGACAGAGTATATAAACAACTCTCTCATATTATTGACAAAGATTTAAAAGTAACAAATTACAATTTTTTAATAAGCATTTATTATTTTTTGAATAGCCAGTTCTGCCGTATCCAGAATTTTATATAATTCCTGTTTTGTAAAAGGATTGCCTTCTGCAGTTGTTTGAAATTCGATAATTTTACCGCTTTTTGTCATAACAATATTTGAATCAACCTGTGCATGAGAATCCTCGGAATAATCCAAATCCAGCTTAACTTCACCGTCAATCAGCCCTGCGGATACTGCTGCTATGGGCTCAAGTATCGGATTTTCTTTTAGCTTTCCCTGCTCCATAAGCTTTTTTACAGCCTGCTCCAGTACAATATATCCTCCGCAGATACTTGCACATCTTGTTCCGCCGTCAGCCTGTATTACATCGGCATCAATTGTAATAGTCATTCCTGTCATTTTTTCCAAGTCGACACAAGAACGGAGACTCCTGCCGATTAAACGCTGGATTTCCTGTGTACGTCCGGAGATTTTTGTTCTTTCTCTCTGGCATCTCGTTTCTGTAGAAGTCGGTAAAAGTGAATATTCAGCTGTTATCCAGCCTCTTGGATCATCTTTTTCCATCCATTTAGGAGCTTTTTCTTCTGCTGTAGCAGTTACAATAACTTTTGTATCTCCGAATTGAACAAGGACAGAGCTTAGAGCATGTTTTGTATAATCTTTTATAAAGTTGATTTCTCTTAATTCATCGTTTTTTCTGCCGCTTAATCTTTCTGACATTTTAAAGCTCCTTTATTATCCAAGCATTTTGTGATAATTTTATCTTAGCAAATAATATTAAAGTGGGATAGATTATGACAAAATTTTACTTAACAACAGCAATTGATTATGTAAACGGAGCTCCACATATCGGACACGCTTATGAAAAAATACAAACAGATGTGCTTGCAAGACACTTCCGCCAGAGATACGATGATGTCTATTTCCTGACCGGTACTGATGAACACGGTATAAAAATTCAAAAAACATCCGCAGCTAAAGGCATTACACCAAAAGAAATGTGCGATGAAAACGCAAATAAATTTAAAGAATGCTGGGCAGGTCTTGATATTTGCTACAACCAGTTTATAAGAACAACAGATGAACAGCACGAACAGATTGTTCAAAAAATATTTAAAAAACTTCAGGATAACGGTGATATTTACAAACATTCTTATACAGGGCTTTACTGCTCGGGGTGTGAATCTTTCTTGAATCCCCGTGATTTGACAGAAGACGGCTTGTGTCCCGATCACCTTAAAAAGCCGGAAGAAGTCAAGGAAGAAAACTACTTTTTTAGACTCTCAAAATATAAAGACAGACTGATTGAACATATAAAATCACATCCTGAATTTATTCAACCTTCATTTAGAGCGAATGAAGTATTAAATCAGCTTGAAAATATAGAGGATATTTCGGTTTCCCGTTCAAAAGACTCCGTAAGCTGGGGTATACCTGTCCCCGATGATGACAGCCAGACTATTTATGTTTGGATTGATGCACTTTCAAACTATATTACGGCACTCGGTTATGACCCTGTAAATCCTTCTGAAAAATTTAAAAAATACTGGCCGGCTGATGTTCAGGTGATAGGAAAAGATATCTTAAAATTCCATGCAATATACTGGCCTGCATTTTTGATGTCGCTTGATTTACCTCTGCCTAAGACTATATTTGCTCACGGCTGGATTACAATAGACGAAACAAAGATGAGTAAATCTTTAGGCAATGTTATTGCGCCAAAAGATGTGCTGGAGCATTTTGAGCTTACTCATCCTGACGCATTCAGATACTTTATGATGACAGCTGCGCCTGCCGGTCGTGACGGAAATTATTCCGACAATGACTTTAAAGAAAAGGTAAACGCTGATCTTGCAAACAATATAGGAAATCTGCTGAACAGAACTCTTAATATGCAGGTTAAATACTTTGACGGCGAAATAAAACCTGAATTTATTACCCCAGCTGACAATGAAATAGCAAAAGCTGCTGTATCTGCAGTTCAGTCGGTAAAAGCTCATTTTGACAAATTTGAAGTAGCTGAAGCAGCACAGGAAATAGTTAATTTTTCAAACACAGTGAACAAATACGTAAATGATACAGCCCCATGGGGTCTTGCAAAAGAGGGCAAAATGGATGAATGCGCAAAAGTGTTGTACAACGTGCTTGAATCAATGAGATTTATTGCCACAATGCTTGCTCCTTATTGTCCTAACATTGCAAAAGATGTATATGCGCAGTTGAATCTTAATACTGACCCATCTGATATTAAACTGGACTCACTCAAGTGGGCGCAAATACCTGCAGGCAAGATAACAGAAAAAGAAAAAATCAAACCGGTTTTTTTAAGAGTTGATTCTGAAATTGCGGGCGCAGCAAAGAAAGGATAACAACAAAAAAGGAACTTAATAGTTCCTTTTTTGTTGTTTTGTTAATTAAAATCGCTATATATAGAATCAAGTTTTTTCATATATATATTTGGTTCAGAACCACTACAGTGTTTACCAAGCAATTGTTTGTATTCATAATTGAGTTCGACTTCACATTTTGTTGTACCAAAATTATGAACGACCTTTTTAACCGGAAAACACCTGCCGCTTTTATAGGCTTCTTTAGCTTTTTTATTTAGCAGTAAACATTCTTTATACTGCAAATTTTTATATTTATTGCAATCTATATCAGAAGATTCTGTATCATAAACTCGTGAGTAAATAATTCCTCCTAATTTAATATTAGGGCAGTAATACTTTTTACACTGTGCATCTGAAGAAAATAAAACAAAAATAAATAGTAGTATCAATAAATTTAGCAATATTTTCATACAAAACTCCTATATAACATTAAAATATAAATATAGCATATTTGTGATAAAATTTAAAATTATGATAGACATAGAACAAAAACAAAAGTTAGAAGAATTGGCTTTGAAAGTAAACAAAGCAAAGGAGTGTCTTTGACCTTGCAAAAATAGAAGCAAGAGCAAAAGATATTGATTTAAGACTGCAAAGCGAAGATATCTGGTCAGACCCTCAGGCTGCAGCAAAACTATCTCAAGAACTAACTGAATGTAAAAATAATATTGAAAAAGCAAAAAATTGGGATAAACAAATTGATGATTGTAATGTCCTGATAGAGCTCTATAATGAAACAGAAGATGAATCTCTGTGGGAAGAACTCCAAAGCACTCTTGATTCACTTGAAAAAGAGATGAATGAGTGGGAAGTTCAAATGACTTTGTCTGGTGAGTATGATTCTTATGATGCAATTTTGACTGTTAATGCAGGAGCGGGTGGTACAGATGCTCAGGACTGGGCGCAGATGTTACTTAGAATGTACACACGCTGGGCAGAACAAAAAGGCTGGAAAGTAGAGCTTTTAGACAAATCAGACGGAGACGAAGCAGGTATTAAATCAGCGACAATAAAAGTTACCGGTAAATACGCCTTTGGACTGGCTAAAGCGGAAAGAGGCGTCCATAGACTTGTCAGAATTTCTCCATTCAATGCAAACGGAAAACGCCAGACAAGTTTTGCATCACTGGAAGTAAGTCCTGTTATAGAAGATTTTGAAAAAGTTATAACGATTCCTCCGGAAGACATAGAAGTCGACACAATGCGCTCCGGCGGAGCAGGCGGTCAAAATGTAAATAAAGTAGAAACTGCAGTCCGTATATTACACAAGCCGACAGGTATTGTTGTAAAATGCCAGCAGCAGCGTTCTCAGCTTCAGAATAAAGAAACAGCAATGCAAATGCTAGCAGCAAAATTACTTGCAATAAAACAGGCTGAACACGACAAAAAGCTGGCAGAATTAAAAGGCGAGAATTTTGATATAAATTTTGGTTCACAAATACGTTCTTATGTTTTTCACCCGTACAAAATGGTAAAAGACCACAGAACCGGCTATGAGGTCGGAAATGTTGACTCTGTTATGGACGGGGACATAGATGGATTTATTGAAGCTTATTTAAAACAAAATATTAACGTCTGAATCTTTCATAAATTATATCCGGAGAATAATATCCGGGTTTATTACCAAGAGTTATCTGCGACATTGCAAGAGAACGCATAGCATTTGCATAGTCTTTGCTTACAGGCTCAAACCGCGGTAATGATACTGCAGGATTCTTTTCTATTAAATTGTTTGCAGTCTCCTCAAGCCGATTGCTTACCACCTTTTTAGGTGAAGTAAGCCCCTGAGGGATTGAATGCATATTTTCCATTTTTCACACACTAAGAAATTACTACCTATGTTTATATAAAAACATTTTTGCTTTAATAATTGCCTTAAAATTCTAAACCCGTTACAATTGTAAATATGTTCAATACTATGCCGATACAGATAGAATACTTACTGATGTTGCAGAATTTCAGGGAACTGACTAACGGAGTTTTTGATAATTTTTTTCTTTCCGTTACATGGCTTGGTGAAGTATTGATACCTGTATTTGTAATGGCTGTTATTTACTGGGGAATAAATAAAAAAGCCGGCACATTTATATTTTTTACGTTCGGGCTTACTCTTTACGCAAATGTATTTTTAAAAATGACGGCATGCATAAAACGCCCCTGGTTTATTGACTCAAGAATAACCCCTATAGACAGCGCACTGCCGGCTGCAGACGGATATTCATTCCCGAGCGGACATACGGCAGGAGCAATGGCTGTATGGGGCAGTATTGCATACAAATGGTGGAATAACCGGATAATCAGATATTTAATGATAACTATTGTTTTACTTGTTGCCTTTTCAAGAAATTATATAGGTGTGCATACGCCGCAGGATGTACTTGTATCAATAATTGCCGGTATTGCTTTGATATTTATAACAGCAAAATTAACGGATTGGATTGATACAGGCAAAAAACGTGATATATTTTTTTATTTGACAATGATTGTTCTTACAATAATTCTCTATTTGTATTTACATATAAAATGTAATATACAGATGCAAAGTTTCAATCCTCTTGCAGATTGCATAAACCCCGTCGAAATGAAACACGGCGTTTATTATAAAATCGGTTTTATGCTGGGAATTTTTACGGGATGGATTTTAGAGAGAAGATTGGTAAATTTTTCAATTATAAATAACTTAAAAAAGAAAATTATATTAATTTCTGCAGGTTTAATATTTTTGTACACTATTTGCGCATTTTGCACAAAGATTTTATTGTTGATTTTACCTGACCGTTTTGCTTATTCTATAACTGAATTTTTAATACCGTTTTATATTATATTTTTGTATCCGGTTGTTATAAAAATATTTGCAAGTCGTTGATATAGTTTTTTATTTCAATGCCTGCTGATTCAAGTTTCCTGTAATCATCAGATATAGTAAAAGCAGAGTTTGAAGATATTAATATAACGTTTGTTATATCTATCACCCTTTTATCAATATCAAAAAATGATTTGTAATACACCCTGTCTGATTCATTGCCTTTGAACACTGCCAAATGTTTAAAATAAGATTTGTAAGTCTGAATAACAGAACGGAAAAATATATTGTTCTCATTTTTTAAATCCGCACTTGAGCACAGATTCGATACAAACAGTCCTTTATTTGAAAGAGATTTATTTATAAGTTTAAAATACTCATCACTCAAAAAACGGTCGTCAATTCCGTCATCAGATGCAACATCGACAACTATCAAATCGTATTTTTTTGTATTTCCTCTTAAAAACACAATGCCGTCTTGCAGATAAAAATTGGTTCTGTCGGATTTTCTGAAATCAAAGTACTCTTCCGCTATATCAAAGATATTTTCTTCTATATCAACAACATCTATACAATCAATGTGGTCAAAAATTTTTTCCCAATCATTGACAATTTTTCCTGTACCAAAGCCGATTAAAAGAATATTTTTGATGTCAGGGTTAATAAGATAAGGAATTACGAAATAGTTGATATAAGGCAGATTGCCTTTGTATACCGGTGTATCTATAAACCCTGCCTGATAGGTGTCTTTGTAATGCAAAAAACGTCCGATTTCATTTTCGACAACTTTTATATTATGAAAATCAGACTGCTTTTCATAAAGAACTCTGTCGTTAAACTCCTTGTTGTTTAGTATTTCAAGCAGTTTTTCATCAGGTTCATGTATAGCAAGGTATTCGGGTATTATTATCATATTTTTTATTGTATCATACAACTTATGAGCGACTATTTTTTAAGAGCAAAATTATTTAAAACAAAAAAACGCCTCGGTCAGAACTTTCTTGTTGATGACAGCGTAATAGAAAGAATACTTGAGGAAGTATCAATAGATGATACCATTCTGGAAATAGGTCCTGGAGCCGGATTTGTTACGGAAAACATTGTAAAAAAAGCAAAAAGAGTTTATGCAGTAGAAATTGATGAAGATGCAATTGAAGCCCTGCTGCACATTAGAATGCAAAATTTTCATCTTATACACAATGATATTTTAAAAACGCAGTTAAAAGATTTTGAAGATACTAAATTTAAAGTAATAGCAAATATACCGTATTACATAACAAGCCCTATTCTTGCTCATTTACTCGGTGAAATTGATGATTTAAACAATGAAAACAGAAATCATATATCGGAAATAATACTTATGGTGCAGTGGGAAGTAGCACAAAGACTAATTGCAGATGAAAATTCACCCTCAAAACAGTACGGCTTATTGTCTATTCTGACTCAATTTAATGCTGATGTTGAACTGATTCAAAAAGTAGGCAGAAGGTCTTTCTACCCTGCACCAAAAGTAGATTCTGCCCTCGTTAGAATAACCATAAACAAAGATCCGAAAGTAAAAGTCAGCGATTATACTTTTTTAAGAAGAGTTATTAAAGCCTGCTTTGCAACAAGACGGAAAAATCTTAAGAATTCTTTGATTAATGCGGGGTTTAATAAAGAGTCAGTGTCCGAAACACTTCAAAAACTTAACCTGAACGAAAATGTCAGAGGCGAAACTCTATCAATAGATGAATTTGCACAACTGTCAGAGGAGTTGAAAAAGAATAATGCTTAAGATAAAAGTGGCTGCGCCTGCTAAAATAAATTTGACACTTGAAGTCCTAAATAAGAGAGACGATGGTTTTCATAATATTAAAAGCGTTATGCAGGCAATAAGCCTTTATGATTATCTTTCATTTACTATAGAAGATGCGGCGGAAACCAAAATAATCTTGACGGGCAACAGCGATAAGATTCCTTATGACAACAAAAACCTTGTATATAAGGCTGTAGAAAAATTTTTAGAAAAAGCACAAATAAAAAACAAGAAGATTGAAGTTTATATAGAAAAGAATATTCCTGTCGAAGCAGGTCTTGCCGGAGGCAGTACAGACGCAGCAGCAGCATTTTTTGCTTTAAATAAACTGTTTAATTTTGTACTCAGTAACAATGAAATACAAGAATTGTGCGCGTCATTGGGCTCTGACTTAAATTTCTGTTTGCAGGGAGGAACAGCATTGTGTACGGGCAGAGGTGAGAATATAAAAAAAATAAATACACCTGATTTGGATATTACACTTATAAAACCATCAAAATTCGGTATTTCAGCTAAAGAAGCATATACAAAATTTTCAAAGTTACCTGAAATATTAAAAAAAATACCTGATAATACGGAAAAAATTGCAGAAAAATTTGACAGCAGCCTATTATACAACAGTCTAGAACAGGCCGTTATAAATGACTATGATGAACTGAAAGAAATAAAGAAAATGCTGCCGGAAGCTGTTATGTCAGGCTCAGGTCCCACCTTTTTTATTACGGAATCAAAATGCCACATACCCTTTGATAACAGCAGATTTATCGTTATAGGGGGACTAAAATTCTTAACAGACGGTATAAAAGAAGTTTGTTAATTATTGTTAAAATATTATTTAAAAATATAAAGTTTTAGAAAATATGACCGATATATCTCATGTAAAGCTGATAGGGATAAGTAAGCCGAAAAGGAGATTTATATGCAGGTAAACAGATTAAGTTTTGGATTACAAGAAGAATTACAAAGAGCATCAAATTTTAATACAGCAAGAAGCGAAACTCTTTTTGATTCAGAAAATTATCCCCAAAATGAAGAAGGAAATGTAGATTTTTCTGATATTAATATAGAAGATTTGAATATTAGCGATGCACAAATTCAATCTTTACTAGGCTCATTTACTGATGAGATAACAAAATTTTTCGGTGTGCAGCCTCAACAGCCTCAACAACAGCCTCAGCAAAATGAACAAGTAAGGGCTCAGGCTGGTGGTAATTTTCTTGCATAAATAATAAAAAGCCCCTCTTTTAATTCTAAAAGAAGGGCTTTTTATTATTTTAAATTTTACATTGAATATGTAATCAATGCTTTTACTGAACGAGCAGTGTCTTTAACTTCTTGTTTTTCAGCACTGTTCATTGTTTCTTCCAAAATCTTCAAAACTTCTGTTTTATCGTTTAGTGAAAGAATTTCATTTATAGAACTCATTGCTACTCTTGCACTCAGGTCATTTATGCCTTTACCTGCAGAAGAAATAACGATTTTTAATGACTCCGGACAATTCTTTCTGATAAGTGCCTGAGCTGTTTTTTCTCTTATTTCATCAATTTCGGAATTTGTCCCGATTTCTTCCAAAACTTCGATTGATTTTGGATCTTCGTGTCTGCCAAGGGCTTCAATTATATTATCAATTCTGTTTGTTTTCATACTTTCACCTACGCTTTCAGACTTTCTTTGTATGCAGCATGTTCTATGGCTAGCATTGTATGAAGGTCATCAACCGGTCGTTTCAGCAAATTATTTACACTGTAAGTGTTATCAAATTTGGAAGAAATTGACTCCATCAAACCTTTAAAATCAAGAGAAATTTCTGTATTTTTAGCTTTTTCCCAGGAATTTGCAAGATTATCTTTAATCTGTCTGCCAAAAGAGATAATAGAGTTTATTCTTGAACGGAAAGCTTCATTAAATGAATTCATACCACCGACAAAAGCACTCGCTACCATTTTTGATTTGTTTGTTAATTTAGTAAATGAATCAAACGGATTTGATGAGTTTGTTGTTTCTTTTGCTTTTGTAGATTCAAATACATCTGATGTTAATACATTGCCTTTAAAGTTGATTCCAAACGGGTTGGAATGTACTTCCTGTCTTTCTTCTTTAGACATAGGCTTAAAAATTGAAAAATTTGTTTGAGAGATTTTCATTTTAATTTCGCCTTCCTTATTTAACTAGATACTCATAATTTATTATATTTAGAATACTTATCTAAAGTATCATTATATGAAATGCGAATAATCATCTTTTTGGAGGATTTATTGTGGTTTTAACTACAACTTTAGTATAAATTCTATCCTGCACTTAAACCCGCACACAGACTAATCGATTGTCCTGTCATGCCTTTTGCTTCTTCTGAAACAATATATTTTACAAGGTTTGCAATCTCGTCCGGACAGATGAATCGTCTTTGCGGAATCATATCTATTTCTTCCTCATAAGAAAAATCACTTACAGAAACCGCATTTTCTGCAAGTTCTGTTTCTACCCACCCCGGGTTAATTGTATTTACCGTAATATTATCCTGAGCAAGTTCAAGCGCAAGCGCTTTTGTTAAACCAGTAAAAGCAGATTTTGTCATAGAATATAACGAAGCATTAGCTTCACCAACGACACCGCTTATAGACCCGATATTTACAATTCTGCCCCATTTTTTCTGTTTCATATACGGCACTGCATATTTTATCAATCTGTAGGGTACTTCACAATTTAGTTTTATCAGCTTTTTTATATCGTCATCTTTTGTATTTTCAACAGATGAATAAATATAATCACCGGCATTATTTATGAGAATATCAAAATTGTTTGTCATTAATTTTTTACAGGCATTGTCATCAATAAGGTTACAAACAAAATAACCTGCTGCATTTATTTCATGAGCTGTATTTTTAAGTGTTGTTTCTGTGCGGGCACATATATATACATCATAACCCTCCAAAGACAAGAGTTTTGCAATGCTTTTACCTATGCCTTTAGATGCGCCTGTAACGAGTACTGTTTTATTTTTCATTTGAACCATTATTATATTCTGCCAGTATTTGTACAATAGATTCCATTAATAATGATATTATTTCTTTTCTTTTATCATCATCGAGATTTTTTATTATTTCTACAGCAGAGTGTAATGAAATATTTTTATCGTACCACCTTCTGTATTCAGTAATTTTATTTTCAGACAGCAGCGATATTTCACTGTCTTTATTTGTTCTTATTTCGCTGAGAATTATTTGAATCAAATCCTGTGCAATTTCTTCTCTTATATCATCGGAAAGGTTTTCAATAAAAGTCATTAAATGACTCAAATCAGGATCTTTATCATACCAGCGTACATACTTGTTCATAACATCAATAAAATAGCATATTTTATTTTACATCGTCAACTGACTCCGGAGATGTCTTGGATTATTGGCGTTCACAAGGTCAAGTACTTCATTTCAAATTTTTATTCTAAAAATTTTCCATTTCGTTGTCCTTGTTCACATGGCTGTTCGCTCTCTTCGTTCGACTCCACAGCCGCTC
>CALUVO010000006.1 GCA_944324245.1 Candidatus Gastranaerophilales bacterium
CAAGTACTTCATTTCAAATTTTTATTCTAAAATTTTTCCATTATGTTGACCTTGTTCACATGGCTGTTCGCTCTCTTCGTTCGACTCCACAGCCGCTCTTTCACTGTTTACAAATCAATAATTCAAAAAAAACTATTGATAATTTCGTGAAGCCATTTTGCACGTTTCGCATGGAGCTATGCTAAGTGAGATAAGAAGTATCTCCGTGCATTATAAAAATTACCACAAGCCGTACGCCTCAAGATGCCCTTGGGTACAAGCGAGGTCCCACTCAGACAATCTTATCACGAATTTTTCTCGGACAATTTATTTATGTGCTTTTTCAAAATCGAGTAAATATTTTTTTGCATCTGTACCCAGAGCAAACTCACCTATTTTGCCATTAGAATTTACTATTCTGTGACACGGAACAATTATGGGTATCGGATTTTTGGCAAGAGCAGAACCGACAGCCCTGTAGGCATTTGGACTGTCTATCATTTGTGCCAGCTCTTTGTATGACTTTGTTTGCCCGTATCTTACCGACAAAAGTGCATCATAAACTTTTTTTTGAAAGTCGGTTGCATTATCAAATTCAACAGGAATATTAAAACGAAACAGCCTTCCATTAAAGTATGCTTCTAATTGCTCTATAACGTTATAGTTAAATGCAGAACATTCAAAATCATTTCTGCCATTTACTAACTCTATCTTTTTTAGAGCGTAATCTGTAGAAAATATTTTTAAAATACCTATAGGGGATTTATAAAAGGCTATACTCATACAGGTATTATATAAAATACCTGTGTGATGTCAAATTTAATACACATTATTTGCTTGTAAGATTTCTTTCTTTTTTTTATGATTTTATCAGATGCAGCAGGGAATGGATGTTTTATGAATAAAATTATAGAAGAAGCTCAGGAAAAAGTTCTGGAGCAATTTAAATACGTTGATAAAATAAAAGAATATAACCAGAATAAAGTTTTACAGGCATTCAGAAAAAATAAAATCGGTCTTGAGCATTTTGCTACGGTGAGCGGATACGGGCATGACGATATGGGAAGAAAAGTATTGGACAAAACTTTTGCCGATGTTTTCAATACAGAATCTGCAATTGTGCGCAATCATTTTGTGTCAGGTACACATGCAATAGCCTGTGCATTATTTGGCAATTTACGTTACGGAGAAAAACTTGTATCTGTAGTCGGTACTCCATACGATACAATGGAAGAAGTTATAGGAACAAGGGGTGACTATCGTGCTTCTTTAATGGGGCATGGTGTATTGTACGAAGAGATACCTCTTGTTAATAATATGTACGTTGATTTTGATAAACTTGAAAAAGTCATTGATAAATCCGTAAATATGGTAACAATCCAGCGTTCCAGAGGCTATTCAACACGAAAGTCTCTAGATATTGAAACAACAAAAAAAGTTATAGATATAGTAAAGTCAAAAAATCCAAATTGTATTTGTTTTGTTGACAACTGTTATTGCGAATTTGTTGAAAAACAAGAACCTCTGGAAATAGGCGCAGACATTGTTGCCGGTTCTTTGATAAAAAATCCGGGAGGCGGAATCGTTGAAACAGGCGGATACATTGCAGGTAAAGAAGAGTATGTGATGCAAGCTGCATACAGACTGACTGCACCCGGGATAGGTCCTGACGGTGGTGCTATGCTTAACCAGACAAGATTAATATTTCAGGGATTATTTATGGCACCATCTATTGTTGCAGATGCTGTTAAAGGTTCTATACTTGCGTCACAGGTTTTTGAAGACATCGGGTTTATTTCTACACCAAAGCCTTATGAAAAAAGAACAGACCTTATACAAACGATTGAATTCAGTAAACCAGAGCCTTTGCTAGCTTTTTGCAAGGCTTTGCAGCATAATTCACCTATTGAGTCATATCTTACGCCTATACCGGATGAGGTTCCCGGATACGATGACAAATTGATTATGGCAGGCGGCAGCTTTATAGAAGGCTCTACGATTGAGCTTTCGGCAGACGGGCCGATGAGGCCGCCTTATGCAGCCTATATGCAGGGCGGTTTGAATTATGCACACGTAAAAATCGCATTAGACGGAGTGCTAAAAGAACTGGGCTTATAAAAAAACACCTTCCTTTATGACAAGGAAGGTGTTTTTTATTATTTATTGATTATTTTATCTGACCTGAGTTTAGAGTTTTAATTATGTCGTTTGTGATATCAGTTGTTCCGTACAAAGCGTTATTGCTGGTCAGGATAAGTGCATATACACCTTTTTTACCTTCAGCATCTATTGCTTTTTTAACATCTTTTTCTAAACCTTGCAGAGCAGATATTTTTTCTTTCTGCAGTGCATCCATTTTTGATTTCAATTCTTTTGCATATTTATCTTCACGTTTTTTTCTTTCAGCATCCGTAGTTGCAGCAACTACACTTTTTTGTGCATCAACAATAAACACTCTTATTGCAGCTTCTTTTTCTTGAATAGATTTGTTAATAACTTCTGTTTTTTTATAACCTTTTAATACTTTATCAAGGTCAACTGATGCATATTTGTCAGCAGCAAAAACAGGTGTACTGAATGCAAGAATTGCAAGTAAAGTTAATAATTTTTTCATTAAATTCTCTCTTTTCTTTTTATTTTTATCTACAGATTTTAGTCTAGATTAACATATTTATTAAAATTAGTAAATAAAAACAAATCGGAATAATTTCATATCGTCAACTGACTCCGGGTATGTCTTGGATTATTGGCGTTCGTAAGGTTTGGTATTCCGTTTCGAAATTTTTTCTAAATTTCTTCACTTCAACAACCTTACTCACATGGGCACTCGCTCGGCTTCTAAG
>CALUVO010000007.1 GCA_944324245.1 Candidatus Gastranaerophilales bacterium
TTGTAATGCTTTTGTTTGCATGCGGATTTGTTAAAATTAAAGGTGTCGTCATAAAACTTCTGCTTATATTGTCTGTTCAATATGTGCTTTTTGTAAATTTGATGACGGTTATAAACAGGTATTATTAAAATAGATTAAAACGGGAATAATCCGATGGAAACGAAAAAAATACTTATAAAAAATATACTCTGGACAATGTTATATGCCATATTTACACTGGTGGTTGTCCTGCATCATGAAATCTGGGCGGATGAAGCGCAGGTGTGGCTGATAGCAAAGAATGTTTCGTTTTTGGGTTTGTTTAAACATCTCGTAAATGAAGGGCACCCGTCATTTTTTTACCTTATTATGATGCCTTTTGCAAAAGCCGGACTGTCTGCTGTTTTTATGCAGATTGTATGTTGGATTTCAATGTGTTTTTCGGTATTTTTACTTTTACAGTATTCGCCTTTTAACAGGTTTGCAAAGTTTGCAATTATAACAAGTGCGGGTTTTTTATATTTTTTTCCGGTAATTGCAAGGAGCTACTCTGTTATACCGCTTCTTGTGTTTGCACTTGCAATTTTGTATCCCAAAGCTAAAGAAAAGCCATTTTTGTACGCATTTTTGCTGGTAATTTTAGCCAATACTCATATTATAATGTTTGCATTCTGTGCTTTGCTGGCAATGTTTTTCTTCTTTGAAAGTGTTATAAAAAATGCTGAAAATGGGCTGCCGCAGGCTGACTGTGTGAAAAATAAAGCCTCTTTTGCTATCATGTGCGCAGGGCTTCTTGCTGTAGTATTGCAATTGGGAGGGACAACCTCGAGCAATGCTTTTATAAAGTTTGATTTTATAAATTTAATCGCAAACGGTGTAAAAGTTTTTAGTGAATTTTTTATAAACGCTTTTGATGAACAATACGCGGATACTTCACACATAATGTTTTCCGATTTAGGCGTTGTGCTGATTTTATTGAGCGTAATTTTATATATTTTCTTTTTTGCAGCACTTTTAAAATGTGACAAAAAAATGTTTTCGCTTGCATTTTTGGGCATAGGGTTTCAAATTGCGGTTTATATTCTGGGATACAGCCACTGGATTTTTGTTACAAGAATTTTCTGTGCTCATTTGATAATGCTGTTTTGTTTCTGGATTGTGCTGACCCTCGACAAGCCGTACACAAAACATCCTAAAATCTTTAACACAAAAATTTTGAATACGGCAATAGGCTGTTTCTTTTTGATAACAATATTAAACGGATTAAAGTTTGCTGTTTTGGACTTGTTTAACCCGTATTCCGGAGCAAAAGAAACAGCGGAATATATAGAAAAAAACATAGATAAAAACAACTCCATACTTGTTACGGACAATGATCCTTATGCTATTGCGCTTGTGTATTATCTGGACGGGAAATACGACATATATTCAGCCAGAACCCAAAAAGTTTTGCACTACATAATCTGGGACAAAAATCTTTATCACGTTCTAGACGGCTCAAAATGGGCTGTTTATGCGGAATATATGAGAGAATACAATAATGATTTTAAGGACAAAAAGATTTATGCAATTGTGTCGGATTTTAATCTTTACAAGCTAAATGTAAAAAATATAAATGATTATAAATTGTTGTTTAAAAGCAAACCTGCAGTGAAAAAATTTGAAGGTTTCAGAGTTTTGGAGTATCAACCATAAAATGCAATTACAGAGCTTTATTTTTCGCTGCTTCAGATTATTTATATTCAGTACTGTGGGATGCAGTAAATTATAGATTTACCGCATCATTTAATATACAAAAATATTGGATTGAGTTTATTGGACGGGTATCCTTAAATGATAAGCAGCAAAAAACTAACAAGTTGAGAAACTAAATAACATGTGCTAGTATTAATCTATGGAAATTATTGACTTAACATCATTTGAAAAAGCGCTTGCAAGCTTGTTTGAGGTTATTAAAATTTATAACTGTGATAAAACAAATTTAATTACCCGTGATTCTATGATTCAAAGATTTGAATACACTTATTCAATATCGTTGAAAATGATTAAACGTTATTTAGCAAGCGGTGCATTTGTATTTGAAAACATTGACGGTATGACGTTTAATGAAATGATAAGACAGGCAAATAAAATGGGTATTTTGCGTACAAACCTCGAAAAATGGGATATTTACAGGCAAAAAAGAAATTTAACTTCACATACATATAATGAAAAAATCGCTCAAGATGTTGTTTCAATTATTGAAGATTTTGCTATCGAAGCAAAGTTCCTATTAGACAAGTTAAAAGAAAAACTAGGATGAAATTTGGTCTTAAAAAGCAACATTTGGATTTTATTTTACAAGTTTTGCAAAAAAATATACCTCAAGAAGATGCAAAATTTTATATTTTTGGCTCTCGAGCTAAGGGAAATTATAAAGAATATTCAGACATCGATATTGCAATTAAACTAGAAAATAAAGCGCTTTCTGCAGATATTCTTGGAAAGATTTTGATGGAATTTAGTGATTCCACGCTTCCTTATGAAGTAGATGTTATAGATTTAAATACAATTGATGAAAAGTTCAAAGATTTAATAAAAAATTCGCTAGTAGAGTTTTAATATACAAATACAAAACTTATATTTTTATTAAAAAAATAGATTGGTAAATTTTACCAATCTATTTTTTCATTTATTGTACGTTCAAACTATATTCCGCAAGAACAGCATTCAGAACCGCAGCCAAAGTATTCTTTAACTTCGTCAACTCTTACTTTGATACGTCCGTCAACTGCAATGCCTTCGCCGGTTTTTTCAGAGATAAGAAGCGGGTTAATATCGA
>CALUVO010000008.1 GCA_944324245.1 Candidatus Gastranaerophilales bacterium
AGGCTGCTGTAAAAATTGCCTCAAAACACAACTGTTTCTAATCAAGGTTACAACAGGGGCGTGCCGCCCCCGTACCCCCTGCTGTTTATTAAAAAACTTTTTAATTTCATATAATAAATATTATCAATATATAAAATCTGTCATTGAATTATGTAACATATACAAGAGTGACTATGAAACTCTGCGGACAAAACAATCCAGTGAATTGTTTTGTAAGAGGGGGCTTATTACAAATTTTCCCGGACAATTTTTTATATCTTTGACTCAGTGAACTATATGAAAAGTTTACCAGATTACACGAAAACCTTTAAACAGACCTTTCAAACCTTTTTCTTCATGTACGGGTACAATATTAGCGTCTTTTTGTATATCAGGATGAGGGTTGCTTTTGCTTTCGAGATTCATAATTTCTGTATTTGTGTAGTTGTTTCTCTCGAGAGTATCAAACGGCTGTGCTCCCTGTGTAGAATATATTCTCGAGTCTATTGCCGATTGAAAATTTACTGCACCTTCGGCAAATACTGTTGATGTGCTTAAAAGAATTGTGATTAGTAATAAAGTAATTTTTTTCATAGTTACAAACCTAAAGACCTCATAAATTTTTTAGAGATTTTCTTTTTTCTTCTTTTGTTTAGGATGTCTGCCTGCAACTACCTTGCCTATGTCAGGAGCGCAGGTAATATCAAAGTGGAATCTGCCGAGTTTCTGGTCAACATCGTATTTGTTGTTAAGTCCGAATCCCCAGTAAAAACGTGCAGCAACATCTTTTCTTAAGTTTACTCTGAGTCCGAGGCCCCAGCTCATTAAGAATTCTCCGCTGTCTACAGACTGACCGCCTTTGTACGGGAATACCATACCGTGATCCATAAATACGGCGCCTTTTATCATTTCTCTCGGGTAAATGTATCCGAGTCTGTCTGATCCGATTGCTTTTGGCAGGAAGGGTAGAGGGGTTATTATTTCTGCACTGGCAAGATATCCGCTTTTTCCAAGAAGCAGACCCTCAGAGTAGCCTCTGACAGTAGACATACCGCCTATCTGGAATTGCTCCATCCACGGGAGTCTGTCTTGAGGTGAATATTGTCCGGCAACTCTAAATTGACCGATGATTCCGTGTCCGAAATCGTGTAATCTCATAATGTTTCCTTCGTATTTGAAGAAATCTTCATCTCCGCCGAGTGCTTCAAATCCGACAGAACCGTAGTGACCGGTGTACCAGATACCTTTTTCCGTATCTTTTCTTGCTGTAAATCCCTGTGTCAAAGAGAAAGTGCCTAATGTAGGAAGTTTTACTCCGGAAATATCAGTTGTTGAGCGTTTTATATTTGCAGATGTGTAGGAGCCGAGATTAAAATCAACTTTGTCTATTAACGGATGAGTAAGGTAAACACTGTAAATTTGAGAAGTACCGCCTATTCCGAAGTCTCTTAACGGCCCGTTTACAACGGATATGTTACCTGCAGAAACGGATGCACCGAGCCTTGTTCCGTATTTGTTTAACGGGAAGTTGTAGTCAGCAAAACCAACACGATTTCCGCTTCCAAGGTATCCTCCTAAAGACATCCTGTCACGATGTCCGAACAGGCTGTCAGCAGTAATCATACCGCCCCATCTCGTTGTGCCTATTGTCTGTCTGCCCTGATTGTCAACAAGAAAGGCAAGGTGGAACGGGAACGGGTCTTCTGTATTCAATGTTATATCTGTCTGTCCGGGTTCTTCACCTGCAGAAAGACCGACTTTAAGCTTGACTGCATTGTTTTTATTGAATAATATAACGTCTTCTTCCAGTTCACCTACTTTTAATAAATCTCCCGGAGTAGGTGCTACACGGTTTTTGATATAACCTGTTTTTGTCCAGCGGTTGTCTTTTACTGTAACTTTGCCTACAGTTCCTTCAAACAGATTGATTTTGAGTACTCCGTCAGATAAATCCTGAGGAGGCAGATATGCTTTTGATGTTGCGTAGTCGCCAAGAATATAGCATCTTGTTATTCCGTCCACAACTTTTTTGATATCATCCAGTGTTACTGGTTGAGAAAGCAAAGGAGAGGCAAGTTTTTGAAGCTCTTCTTCTGAAAATACTCTTGAAGGGGTGAATTCTACTTTTGTAATTGTTGCACGCACCTGTGTATTGTCATTCGGGTCAGAGAGATTGTCCTCTACGATAACAGGCGGTCTGTCGGATTTTTTGTTGACACGAAGATTAAGCTTTTTCTCCTCTTTTGGTTGAGGATTCGCTGCATTTTGCAGTTCTTCATCTTCGTAGAACTTGTATTTTTGTTGAGCAGCTACTTCTTCTCTGTATTCTTGTTTTAACTTTTCTCCTGATTTAGGAATAGGCGGAATACCCGCAGCAGACTGTCTTGCTGATGTTGTATTTTCAGCTGTTTCTGCCTTATTTTGCTGCGGATATTCCTGCTTTTTAGCCGTAGGAGGCTGTTGATTAGAAGTTTGTTGTTTAGGAATTTTGTTTTCTTCTGCAGATTTTGATTTTTGTACTGCAGATACAGGAATTGGTGCAGTATTTTTTACCGGATTAGATACTGTTTTTTGAGTTTGTGTTATTGATTTTTTTTCTTGTGCTGCAGATATATTTGTTTTTACAGATGTCTTTTGTGCATTTGGAATAGGGGCTGCAGCGGCTGTTTGCTTGGTGCTCTGTGTGATTTTTAAATTGTTTTTTTGTACGGGATTGTTTTTAGCCGCAGAAGTTTTTGTCTGATGCGGAATCGGCGCAGATACTGTAGTATTGTTATTTAGAACATTATCAAAAACAGGGGCTTGAACAATTGCAGGAATCGGAGCAGCTCCGGAAATATGAGGCGCAGCAGATTTTTCTACATGAGACGCAGTGGCAATATTTCTTTTATAAATCTGTGAACTTCCGTTTGTTTTGGAATTGCAAACCGCATCAATAGCCTGTGCAAAAGCACCGGTTAACGGTAAAGGAGCGGAGTTTGTTTTGTTTTGGGAATATTCTGTATTTTCCGCTGCTATGGTAAAGTTTTGACTTAATAAGCACAGGCTTATTAAGAATATTAATTTTTTCATTCTAATCAACAATTCCTACAAGTAATATAAATCATATATTACTTGTAATTCACAAGTCAACAAATCGGGTCATAAAACTTTATAATTATGATAAAGTTTTTAACAAAATACTCTATTTTGTTTACTGCACGTATTGATTAAGGTATTATAATAGTATTGGAGAAGACGGTTGGGATTATGTATGCCACAAAATAAAAAAAGCCTGAATAATATAGACTTTTTGAAGCTTTTCAAAAAGTCGCTTGCTGCGTCTTTGACCGTTTTTATTTTTGGTATCCAGACTTCTTATGCTACAAATATTAATGCAGGGCCGGGTTATAATACTAATGTAAGTACTGATGGTAATACAACCAATATTACAGGCGGTTTGATAAACGGTAATACAGGATTTCATCATTTTACGGATTTTGACCTTTCAAGAGGAGATATTGCAAACCTGATATTTGCTCAGGGTGCAGACAGATACGTAAACCTTGTTGATAACAGAGTAAGTATCTACGGTATATTCAATTCTCTAAAAGGGGGAAATATCGGCGGAGATGTGATTTTTGTATCACCTATGGGTATGATTGTAGGCGCTTCGGGTATTATGAATGTTGGCAGCCTGCAGACTATTACGCCGGCACAGGGTACTTACAATTCTCTGCTCGGACTCGGTCAGGGTATTACTTATGACAACATCAGCGGTTTATCATCAGAAGGTTCTACTGCCAGTGTGAGCATTCAGGGCAAAATTTTTGCAGCAGACAAAATTGATTTGTCTGCCGGCAGTAATGTTATGCTCGGGGCTGATTCCGCGCTGGTTACGGGATTTAACGAAGACGGCTTTAACAAAACCAAACTTCCTGATGTTGATATGTCAGAAATTGTAAATGATGAAGGTGTTGTAAATGCAGAGTTTATTTCTGACGCTGGCGGTGATGTAAAGCTTTATGCAAACAATATTAATGCTTCAGGCGGTTTGATTCAATCCTCTGGAGATGTGAATCTTGACGCAAGAGACGGAACAATTACTGTGGGTTCTAAAGTTATGTCTGCTCAAGATGTTAATATCGGCGCAAATTCAGCTGCCACGACAAGAAGAGTTACCCTGAATAATGATATAACAGCAGCAGGCAACGTAAATATTACTATTGATCGTGATGTAACACAGAATGAATCTGCTAACATAACAGCATCTAATGTTAATTATTCAGCGAGTACTTTAACGGTAGACGGCGATATTAATTCGAAAAACGGTGTTACTATTTCCTCTACTGAATTTGTGCAGGGTGATAATTCTGAAATTTTAAATACTGAATCAGGAAATATATCAGTTTCGGCAAGTACAGATATAGAATCAAATAAAATTACAAATCAGGCGCAAGATGGTACAGTAAGCCTGTCAGGCAGAGATATAACCTTAAAAGACTCTGTTACATCGGCAAATACTATTAATGTTTCAGCACAGGGTGATATTACACAGACAGATGATACTTTTAATGCTTTTGATGCAGGCAATGATTTGAATATAACAGCAGACTATAATGTCGGTTCATCAAATCAGGCTTTAAATGTAAATGTTGCTAATAATGTAAATGTATTAGGCGCAAATTCTGACATCTATTTAAAAAGCAATGATTCAGATTTAAATATTGCAACTATTTCAAATGCAAATAATGTTAATCTTGACGGATCCAAAAAAGTAAATATTTCGCAATCCGTTGATGCTATGGAATCAGTGAATATTAATTCTCAGGAAGGTTTTAGTCAGACAGCTGATTCTTCAATAAATATAATGGGTGATTCCGGTAATGTTACTATCACAAATACCGGCAGCGGAGATGTTGATGTAAATAATATTTCAAATTTTGGCGGCAATGTTGTTATCAACAACGATTCTTCATCTGCTCCGACTCCGGGAAATGTCAATATTAACGGTAATATTCAGGCTGATACAGGCTATGTGGATATAGATTCAAGCGGAGGATATTCACAATCCGGTACTATTAATGCTTACGGTACAGATGGTTCGGGTGCATCTGTTTCTATTGATGCACAGGGTGATGTAAATGCAGGACAGATTACCGGACAGGAAAATATAGCTATAAACGGAAATAATGTAACGCTTTCCGAAACAATAACTTCAGATCAAGGCGGTGTTACCGTTGATGCACAGGGCGATGTAAATACAGGCGAAATTACAGCTCAAGATGATATAAGCATAAGCGGCAACAATGTACAATTTTCAGACCTTATATCTTCACAGCAGGGCGGTATCAATGTAGATGCACAGGAAAATATTTCTCAAACAGGTTCTGACAAGACACTGGAGGCATCAGGAGATATTACTCTGAATGCAGGCGGTGATGTAGGCTCTAAGGAACAAACTGTTGTTGTATCTACAGAAAAGGGAAGTGTTAAAGTCGATGCTGCAGGCGGAGTTAATGTAACAGGGCAGGATACAAATATTGAATTGGGCAACATAACAGCTGGTACGGACTACAATATTATTACAACCGGTGAAGGCGAGCTTATATTTAATAAAGATTTGTCTGATGTAGAAGGTGATTTAACTTTTATTACTGACAAAGACCTTAATATTGACAGTCAGATTACAGCAACCGGAGATGTTTCACTTACATCAAATCAGGGTGATATAATTTTAAATTCTATAATTTCTTCAACGGAAGAAAGCGTTAATCTTATGGCAGAAGGCGCAATATATCACGAAGACGGATATTCTGATACTTCGATAAGTGCACAGAAAGACATAAACCTGACAGCAAACAGCGGTGATATCGGTACTTTTTCAGGTACTGATGTTTCGCAGGCAATAAATCTTAAAGCAGGAGGCACAGTTAATGCAGAAGGCGCTAATGTTGCTCTGGAAAGCTCTGATTCATTGAAGGTCGGCAATATTAATTCTTCCAAAGAAAATCCTCAAACTCTTGTAAGCATAAAAACAACAGGCGCAGATAACGGAAATATTGATATAGCCGGTGTGATAAAAGGGTCTGATATCAGTATTGATGCTGCACAAAATATTACACAGAGTACTCTCGGGCAAAGCATTACTGCTTCAGGTGATTTGTCTTTAATTTCTCAAACCGGCAGCATCGGCGAGACTGATAATGCAATCAATTTTTCTGCTGAAAATGTATCGGCAAGCGCCAATAGCGGTTCTGTTGTTTTAAAAGGTATTGATACAGATATAAAAACTTCTCAGATAAGTGCAAAAGATAATATTGATTTGTCTACGGAAAACACAGGTGCAGATCCTGAGAAAGGTAAGATTATTATAGAAAATGACCTTACGACTCAAGACGGTTATATTTCTTTAAATTCAGCTAAAAATCTGGAAATTAACAACAACATAAGTGCCGGTCAATCAGTTACTCTCGGTGCACAGGAAGGTATTACACAGAAAGAAAACACAACTGTTACAAGCGGTACATCTGCTTCGGCGCAAGACGGCAGCGGGAATATCCTTATTACAAACGAAACATCCGGTGATATTTCTTTGCAAAATGTCACTGCTAATAAAGGCAATATCAGTGTTGTGAATAATGCTGCAGGCAGTGATATAATACTAAATTCAGTATTAAATTCAACATCATCGGATGTTATTTTAAATTCGGAAGGAAATATTCTTCAGTCCGAAGCAGCAGACACCGCTTCAATCACTGCAGCAGGTGATATTATTTTAAATGCTGTTAATGCAGGTGCTTACGATAACAAAATAATGGTTAACGCAGATGGTTCTTTGTATTCAACATCAGACAATTTGTTTGTTCAGGATACCGAAGGGGATTTGACTCTCGGGGTGCTGAACATAGGCCAAAGCGCTGATATAACAGCAAACGGAAACATACTGCAGGATTTGCAGGACAGAGATGCAATTGTTTCATCAGGAAATATTAATATTAATACGACCGGCAGTATTGGTTCTATCGATAATTCACTCGCATTAAATATTACGGGTGACGGCAGACTGAATGCACAGGCCTCAGATATTTATTTAGGCGGTACAAGTGTTTCAACAGGACAGATTAATGCTGCAAACGACTTAAATATAAATACAGTGGATAAAAACGGTTCCGTGACTATCGCTGATAATATGACAGCAGGTGGAAATATTGATATATCATCAGGCGGCGGGGTTTCTCATACCGGAGGCATTATCACAAGAGACGACCGGAATTCTGGTCATATAAATATAGGTGCAACAAACGGAGATATATCTCTGGGTAATGTTGTTAACAATAACGGTGAAATTAATATAACCGCTACTGAAAATGCGGCTGATGTTGTATTAAATGATGTAATTCAATCTGCAGGCGGCGATATAAATATTTCAACAGTGGGAAATATCGTACAAAACGGTTCAAATCCTTCTGTTTCAACTGACAGCAATATAACTTTTGTTACACAGACAGGCTCTGTAGGCTCAGGTGAAAACAAACTTGTTGTTGAATCAACAGGCGGCAGTGTTTCTGCTGATTCAGGCGAATCTGTTTATTTAACAGGACAGGATACAAATATCAATGCTTCTGACATTACTGCCGGAAATGATATTGACTTGACGGTTACAGGTACGGGAAATATAAATATAGACAGTGCTCTGACAGCTGATAACGGCTATATAAGCCTTGTTACGGATAACGGAATAGTTATAGACAATCTTATTTCAGCATCAGAAGGAGTAAATCTAAATGCTCAGGGCGGTTCTATCATCCAGAATTCAGCTCTTGATAAAGCCATTAATGCCGGTACTGATATAACACTCTCTGCAGACGGGGATATCGGTTCTGACGGAACAAATCTTTCTTTGAACGCGGCAGGCAGTGTTGCTGCTGACGGGCAGAATGTGTATTTAACAAGCCCTGATGCCGATTTAAATATTGCTTCTGTTACTTCTGACGGTGTCGTAAACTTAAAAACCGATAATGCTGGAAATGTAAATCTCGGCGGATTGGTAACAGGTACTGATGTTACTATTAATGCTGCCGACGGCGTTTATCAAACAGGCACGGATAAAACGATTGACGCCTCAGGCGATTTATCTTTGATTGCCGGCAAGGAAAGTGTCGGACAGCAGGGGCAGGCTATCAATTTCTCTGCAAATTCAGTTTCTGCAGAGGCAGCAAAATCCGTTGTTCTGTTAGGTGAAGATACTGATATAAATACCTCTTCCATTAAAGCAACAGAAAATATTGATTTGACAACCAGAGTTACCGACCCTGATTCTGACAAGGGTGTAATTACCGTATCAAATGAGCTTAATACAACAAACGGATATATAAAACTTGATTCTGCTAAAGCTCTTAATATTAATGAAAATATAAGCGCAGGCCAGCATATTACTCTTAATGCAAACGGTGGTATTGTCCAGGGCTCAGGCACTTCTATTACAAGCGGAACTTCTGCAGTGGCACAAAACGGTGATATCAATATTTCTAACTCCGGCAGCGGCAAAATTGAACTTACACAGGTATCCTCCTCTAAAGGCGGAATTAATATTTCAAATAACGTTGAAAGCGGTGATAACGCAGATATAGTACTCGGAGATATTACATCCGCTGACGGTGCTGTTACAATTACAAATTCGGCTGCTGATAATGACGTTATTCTGAATTCTCTTGTGCAATCAACCGGAAATAATGCAGGCATTTCAATTACGTCTAACGGAGCTGTTATTCAGTCTCATGACAATCTTGCACTCAATACAACGGGGAATATAATTCTTGATACGGTAACAGGTGCTGGTTCTGCAACTCAAGCCTTAAAACTCGGCGCAGACGGTACACTTACAGCAGGCGGCAATGAAATTTATATAACAAGTCCTGAAAAATCTTTGAATATAGCAGGAATAACTTCAACAGGTACAGTAAATCTGGATACATTAAGCGGCAGCGCAAATATAAATATTCAAGGCGGAATCACTGGCGGTGATATAAACCTCACATCCGGAAGCGGAATATATCAGACAATAGACGGCCAGTCGATTACTGCAGACGGTAATTTGACACTTACAGCACAAAACGGAAGTATAGGACAAAAAGATAAAGCGCTGACATTTAAGGCTGATAAAGTTACTGCACAGGCTGCAGGCGGATCTGTTGTATTAAACGGTATTGACACGGATATTAATACAGGCTCTATTATTGCAGGACAGGATATTGACCTTACAACAACCGGAAGCGGAAATATTAATGTAGAGGATGTTGTTGATGCTGCAGGATATGTAAGTTTAAATTCCGCAGAGCATCTTACTTTGAACCATAATATAAATTCCGATTCTTATATTGAATTAGGCGCATCTCAGGGTTTGACAATCAATTCAAATATAGAAGCGTCCGGCAATGTCACTGTTGATACGCAGGGCGGTGTTACACAGCAAAGCGGCAGTATAACAAGTACAGGCGGCGGATTTAGTGCCGAAAATACAGGTACCGGCGATATTAATTTCAATAATATAACAGCAAACAAGGATGTACAGATAACAAATACGGCACAAAATGCAGCTGTCAGCGTAAGCGGTGTGACTTCGCAAACAGGCGGTGTATCTTTTGCTTCTTCCGGAAATTTGTCGGCAGAAAATGTAACGGCCTCAGGTGATATTGAAATTTCAAGCAATGCTCAAGATGCTTCTGTAACTGCTGATACGATAACTTCACAGGCAGGAAGCGTAAATATTTCCTCTTTACAGGATATAACCGCAGATGCAATTTCAGCTTCAAATAATGTTGTAATTTCAAATACAAGCGGAGCAGGAACAGTAAACGCAGGCGGTATAACATCAACAAACGGATTTATAGATATAGATTCATCCGGAGCATTGACTGTAACAGATGGCGGATTGACAACAAATACAGGTAATATTACATTAGACGCTGCAGGAAATATTATAGCGAGTACAATAAATGCAGGCGGAAATGTTGTTATCTCTAATGCTGCGGGTAAAGGAACAGTAAATGCAGGCGGTATAACATCAACAAACGGATTTATAGACATAGATTCATCCGGAGCATTGACTATCACAGACGGCGGATTGACAACAAACACAGGTAATATTACGTTGAATGCCGCAGAAGATGTTTTATTGTCTTCTCTTGTAAACTCTGCCGGTACTGTTGATATTATTTCGGCGAGTTCTGTTTTGCAGAATATTGCAAATAACGGCAAAGCAATACAGGCTGGTTCTGACGTAGATATCGAAGCAGTGAATAATATCGGTTCATCAGAAAATGCATTGCAGATTAATTCAAACGGATCAATTAATGCAGACGCTGACAATCTTCATATAGCAAATAACGAAGGCGGTTTAAATGTAGGTGAAATTACAGCACAAAACAATGCTAATCTCACTGCCTCCGGAAATATTACTCAAACCGCAGGCGGGTTCGTTAGCGCAAACAATATTAATTTAAATGCTGACGGTTATCAAATAGGTTCTAACGGCAATGCGTTCAATGTTAACACTTCTAATGCTGTCAATGCAAAAGCTGATGATATTTATCTTACATCGGAAAATAACCTGACAACAGGCAGAATAGATGCACAAAATACAGCTGATATTACAACAACAGGCGAACAAACAGATATAACAATATCCAATCTGGTTTCTGCTGATAATGTAAATATAAACGCTTCAGGCAGTGTGCTTCAAGACAGTACTCTGGATAAAACGATTGAAGCCGGTAATCTTAATTTGACCGCGCAAAACGGAAGCATAGGTGAAACCGGCAATGCAATTGATTTTACAGCTTCCGGAAATCTTGCCGCAAATGCTTCTCAGGCTGTTGTTTTAAACAGTGTAGGACATGATTTAAATACATCCTCTGTTACGGCAGGTACAAGTATTGACCTTTCTACGGAAGGCAGCGGTAAAATTACTGTTTCAAGCGATCTTAATGCTCAGGGCGGGTATATTCGTCTTGATTCTGCCGAAGATTTAGCGCTTAACAAAGATTTGACTGCAACTGATTATATTGAACTTGCTTCAAAAGGTGGAAATGTCACTTTAGATAATTCCGAAATTACAGCCGGTACTTACGTAGATATTGATTCAAACGGTTCTATTACCCAGACAAACAGTATGATTAATGCCGGAACAGATGTAATTTTGAATGCTGTTCAAAATATTGGTACATCAGACAGCGCAATTGCTTTGAATGCCAAAAACGACGTTACAGTAGAAAATGCTGTGGATGTTTATTTGAAAAGTGAAGATACATTGAACATTGCAGGTGTAAATGCTGCAGGCACAGTGAATCTTGATGCTACAAAAGCGGGCAATGTAAATATTAAAGATGAGATTAAAGGCAATGATGTTACAATCTCGGCAGCTGATAATATTTATCAATCAATGGAAGGACAGGCCATCACAGCTTCCGGTGATGTTGTTTTAAATGCTGCAGCAGGAGATATCGGACAAACTGATAATGCAATCAATGTCGGAGCAGACTCTGTACAGGCATCTGCAGTTTCCGGCTCGGTCGTCCTTAATGGTATTGATACTGATTTAAATACAAATGATATTACTGCCGGAGAAAATATAGACCTTACAACAACCGGTACAGGGAACATAAATGTACAGAGCAATCTCGATGCAAACGGATATATAAGGCTGGATTCTTCAAATAATTTGAATCTCGGTCAATATAATGTAACTTCTGATGATTATATATATATAGGTGCAAATAACGGTATTACACTGGATTCAAATATTGATGCACAAACGGGTATTACAATAGATTCCGGAGCAGGTATCAGCCAGAATTCAGGCTATATAAATTCTGCAGTAGGTGATATTTTTGTTGCAAACAACGGTGCA
Source organism: Candidatus Gastranaerophilales bacterium (assembly GCA_944324245.1). GTDB lineage: Bacteria > Cyanobacteriota > Vampirovibrionia > Gastranaerophilales > Gastranaerophilaceae > Limenecus. The sequence goes on from CALUVO010000008.1 coordinate 11,870, forward strand.
AACGGTATAAATCTTAATAATGTAAATGCACAGGGCGGATCTGTTGTAATAAGTGCACTGGAAAGCGCTTCAGGTGATATAGTTCTGGATAATATCCTTGCTGCTGATGATATCACAGTGACAAACAGTTCTTCCGCACAGAGCAATGTAAACCTTAATGATTTAACAACATCAAACGGTAATATTTTTGCTGAAAACACTTCAGGCGGGGATATAGAACTTGATTCTGTTTTAACGGCACAAAACGGAACAATATCATTAAACGCTGGCAGAGGTGATATTACACAATCTCATTCAAATGCATCTCTTGTCTCAGGCGGAGATATTACTCTTGCTGCAAACAATGCAGGTTCACAGACTCAATACATTAACACCCAATCAGGTACAAATGTTAATGCTGACGGTACAAATATTTATATAGAAAGTAATCAAAACGGCTATAATATAGGTAATATCAATGCTTCCGGCAATTATGCAAATGAAACTGTAAATATAAAATCCAACAGCGGAGATGTAATTTTAAACGGACTCACAAAGGGTAATGCTGTTACTATTGATTCCGCAAACAATGTTGTACAGGATAGTTCTCTTGAAAAATCCATTGAAGCAGGTACTGTCACTTTTAACGCTCAGGGCGGTTTTATAGGAACTCAGGATAACAGAATTGATATGTCAGTAACAGGCGCCGTAAATGTTCCGAATGCTGATTCTGTTTACTTAAACGGTGTGGACAACGGCACTGACGTAGCTGTAAATCTAGGTAATATAAATGCTGAAAACACAGTCGATGTTACATCGGAAACTGGCATGAGGCTAAACGGACTTGTTGATACCAAAAATGCCGTACTGACAGCACAGGGCGATATTTTGCAAAGTGAAGATACAGACCTGTCAATTGATGCTGATTCAATCCGGCTGACAAGTGCAAACGGCAATATCGGTGCAACAGGCGATGCTATTGATTTTAAGACAACGGATTTGCAGGCTTCGGCAATCAACGGGGCAGTAGTATTAAACGGTGTTGACAGCAGTATTAATACAAACAGAATTGAAGCGGGTACAAATATTGACCTCAGTACAACAGGCTCAGGTGATATCACAATACACGATGCCCTGACAGCTAACGGATATATAAGACTTAACGCAGCTAATTCATTGAATGTAAATCATGATCTTACAGCACAGGATTATGTTGAACTTGCCGCACAAAACGGTGAAGTACTTCTGGGTTCAATCATTGAGGGTACTGATGTTACTGTCAGCGCAACAGGAGGAGTGGTGCAAACCGGCGGTCAGATTATAAGTTCCGGTTCTAACGGCGTAAATATCACAAATTCACAAGACGGCGGAATTAATGTAACAGATATTCAGGCAACCGGCGGACAAATTAATATTACAAATGATGCTACTGCTTCAGGTGATGTTGTGACAGGTACTCTGAGCGCAAACAGCGGTGTTAATATTACAAACAATTCAAAGACACAGGCTGATGTTGTTCTAAATAAAATTACAAATACAAACGGTGCGGTTAATATTGCCAACACGTCCGGCGGCGATGTTGAATTAAATAATCTTGTACAGTCTTCCGGTGATATAAATATCAACGCTTCAACAGGCGATATTACCCAGACATTTAACGGAACTTCAATTGATTCCGGTGCAAATGTATCATTGATTGCAGGTGACACAATTGGAACAACGAATCAAAAACTTTTGATGAATGCAGGCGGCAATGTGTCTTTAGAAGCATCTAATTTGTACATAACAAGTCCTGATTCAAATTTAAATATTGTAAGCATTAATCAAAACAGAGAAGATAAAACTCTGGGTGATGTGATAATAGAAACTACTACAGGCAATTTATCCGTAACAGATGATATTACGGCTGATAATATTGATTTGGATTCAGCAGGAACTTTAAATACCACAGGAGAACTTCTTGCTGATACGATAGATATGATGGCAGCTTCAGCCCTTACAACAGGCGGAAATATAACGGGGCAAACTGATGTATCAATATCAGGTAAGTCTGTAACACAGGATGAAAATACAATAATTTCATCAGAAAAAGGTTTTGTACTGGTTACAGCAGAAAACGGAGCCGCACAGGTAAATAATATTTCCGGACAAACAGGTGTTATTGTCTCTGGTAACTCTGTTTCTCAGGGGGATGGTACAACAATCTCGTCAGAAACCGGTAATGTATCAATCACTGCAAGCAGCGGAAATGCATTGGTCAATAATATCTCAGGACATACAGGCGTAACTGTTTCAGGTGCTTCTGTCACACAGGGCGAAGGAACAACAATCTCATCGGAAGAAGGCAATGTATCAATTACTGCAAATAGCGGTGCAGCACAGGTCAATAACCTTTCAGGTCATACAGGAGTAACTGTTTCAGGTGCTTCCGTTACACAGGGCGATGGTACAACAATTTCTTCAGAAGAAGGTGCTGTAGCAATCAAAGCAAGCAGCGGAGCAGTACAGGTCAACAACATTTCGGGTCAAACTGGCGTAACTGTTTCAGGTGCTTCCGTTACACAGGGCGAAGGTACAACAATCTCATCTAAAGAAGGCAATGTATCAATTACTGCAAATAGCGGTGCAGCACAGGTTAACAACATTTCAGGTCAAACTGGTGTAACTGTTTCAGGTGCTTCCGTTACACAGGGCGAAGATACAAAAATCTCATCTGCAGGTGGAACTGTTTCTGTCACGGCTCAAAACGGTGATATTATGTTAAACGGAGCTCTGGAAAGTGCTGTTGCTGATGTTATTGTACAAAACAATACAACAGGCAACGCCTCTGTTACCATAAATGATATTACAGCAGGCAGCTCCTTCTCTGTTACAAATAATGCAAACGGATTGTTGACCGTAAACGGAACATTAACAGGCAGCAATGATTCTTCTTTATTGGCACAGAATACAGGCGATTTATCAGGATTACTTGTAAATGACACAGCTGTTATAAACAATAACGGCGGTACTTTATCAATATATAATGCAGGCGGCCAGGGGCTCAACCTTGGCGGACAAATTAATAACAATTTGTCAGATTCTTCTTCTGTTTCGATTACAAGCGATAAAGGCGGTTTGAAACTCTTTGCTGATATCAATAACGGAACCAAAACCGGTGATACAAATTCCGTAAGCATAGTAAATAACGGTGCGGATGCAGATGGTAACGGGCTTGTATTTGAGAACGGAACTATAAATAATTACGGCAATTTGACTGTTCAAAACAATGCCGGTGAAATGACACTTGCAGGCGGAATAAATACATATCTTGGTTCTGTAAACTCCTTTATTAACGGTGCCGACAGTGATTTTATTATAAATACGGAACTTGAAAATACAGGAACAACAATAACTTTTGAAAATAGAGGAACTGGCAGTCTTATAATTGGAGAAGATGCAAATCTTTCTGTATACAGTGCACAGCAGGGAGATAATGTTTATACTGGTATTTTGAATCTTGTTAATTCTTCAACTTCCGGTGACGGCGGAGGAATAACTATAAACGGCACATTGAATAATGGAGACGGACAAACTGCCGGCGGTATTATAAATATAACAAACGACGGAAACGGCGGAGCCAATGACTATGGTATATTATTCTCCGAAAATTCTGTTATTAACAACTATGCTGAATTAAATATTTCAAATAACAATACAAATTCGAATGCTGCAGGAAAAATTGCTCTAAACGGTACAATAAAAGGAGATAAAGGTCCTGTTCTTGCATCAGATACGGCTCCTGTTCCAGAAAATACCATAAGCATTACAAATAACGCGCAGGGTAAAAACAGCTCTATAGAATTTGGTGAAAATTCAAAAACTAATGCCGGGGCAAATGTAATCAATATAACTAATAACAGCGAAGGAGGTATTACCTTCAATGAAAATTCACAGGTGACAAACAGTGCAAACTTAACAATCACAAATAACAAAGGCTCATTAAATGTAAATAACGGCGCCCTTGTGTCTTCTTCATCGGATGTAATGCTTTATAACAGAGAATCAGGAAATTCCGTAAATGTTAACGGGCAAATTCATGGCGCTAATGTTACACTTCAAAGCACAGGCTCGGATGTAAATATTGCACACAATACAACAAAAGGTAACATTACGGCAGACAAAGATATTAATATAACAGTATCAAACGGAGATATTGTAAATACATCTGCGGTGCAAAATCAACAGGCTCAAGGTATATCAGCAGGCGGAAATGTTGTGCTAAGTGCTGATAATATCGGAGGTGTTGATTCTATAGATGTTGTTGCAGACGGATTTAACAATGTAACCCCTGATAATGCTATTCATGTAACATCAGGCGGCAAAGTAACAGCAAATGCTTTTGGAGATATCAATCTTCTTTCGCCTGAAGGAGATTTAAACATAAATACTCTCAGTGCACAAAATGCACTTCTCGGAACAGTTAACGGAGATATAACAGCATCATCTCTTAATGCTTCCGGTAATTTGTATTTAAATGCACAATCTGACTCTTCAGATATAACAATTGATGATGTATCAGCAGGCTTGCTCTCTGCAGAAGCAGGAAATAATATTACGATAAACAGCACACAGGGGCTTGATATAGAATCGATATTGAGCAAAAACGGCTCTGTAAAAATTGACACTGACGGTAATACCTATATAAGAGAAATTGCTGCAGCAAATGACGTTACAGTCAATGTCGATGATGAAAAACTTACCGTAGTAAACCTCGGACGTGTTGAGAGAAATCCTGATATTATTCCCTCAACAATTAATCTAACTGTAACCGATGCAAAAAATACATCGGAAAATAAAAACAGCAAACTTGATATCTATAACGGCTATGCTCAGGATAAAGTCACACTGAAAGCAGATACAATAACCGCACAGGTTTATGATATTTCCGAATCTGCTCAAAAAGGCGATATCAGACACGACAGCAAATACGGTATTGAAGCAACAGGCTTCCATAATGCAAACAAAAACGGCGAACTTCTAAATTTTGATATTCAGGGTGCAAATTATGAACAGAAAGATGTCGGTTCAAATCCTCACAATCCTAATTATCAGCCGGATGAAAACGATAAACATGCTCTGAGCGTTCATTTAACACTGGGTGATTCAGTAGGAGATGCCTTATACGGTGCTAATTTTGAAAAATTATATTCAGATTATGCATTTATTGATTCTATAAACAAATCCGACCCGGCAGCATTTTCAAAACTCGTTATAGGCAGTGGTATTATCGGTGATTATGCAATTTTCAGAAATAATAAATACAGACTCGATATAAATAATAACGGCGCAACAGAAGATACGGTAGAAGCATATCCTATAAATAAACACTATGACGATGCACCGGACAGGACTGTAAACAATAATACATCATTTACAGCACAGATATTTGATTCTATTATTATAGACAATCCGTATAATCCTTCTTATCCGACTGATCCTGTGACAGGACAGGTGTATAATCCTCACAGAAACATAAAAGACCCGGATCTTGCCCAAAAAACTAAACAGATTTCCGCAAAAGGCGATGACAATTCTGCTGTTGATACGGATGCTTCAACAGGTCTAAGACAGATTTCCTGGGTTGTCAGAAACAGCAATGACGATATAATAGGTGCTTCTGACATTGATACTCTGCACAATCCTGTTGTGGATTCACTTCTCGCTGTTTCACAAAAAGGAATTATTGTTACTGCAGATACACTGTCAGAAAACGGTCTTAAAAAAGGCCAGAAAGTTGGCATTGATTTAAGATACAAAGATATTGATTTTAATGTTAAAGGCGTTGTAAGTCAAATAAACGGACGCACGGCAGAAATAGAATTTGCGGATGTCGACAAATTGACTTCAACAATTATTCTGTTCTTGCAAATGTATCAGGAAAATCTTTAGTTTGTTTCTGTCTATTCTTTTGAATTTATTCTGAGTGTTAAGAATTTTCAATCTGCACTTGATATTCGAATGTGTTTAAAGTAGTGTATAATAAGAAATTAATCTTTGAAAGGAATATAGAAATGGCAAAACAATGTGCAATATGCGGTAAAACAAAGCTTAAAGCAGCTAAAATTTCTTTTTCACACAAACAGCATGTTCACAGACAGGAAGTTAACCTCCAGTCTGTAAAAGTTAACCAGAACGGTACTGTAAAAAGAATAGATGTTTGCACTTCCTGCATTAGAGCAGGCAAAGTTCAAAGAGCTTTATAATCCGTTAAAGTTTTAATTCAAAAAAGACTCCTTTTTTTGAGGGGTCTTTTTTTTGAATTAAAATTACATTATTTGTGCGATAGTCAAAATTATTTTTGTAATATTATTGTATTGTAAAATTATTTGTAATTTTCATTCTAAAATGATATATTACAATAGGAGATATAGGATAGAAAGAGGATACATACTGTGTCAGAAGGTCACTGGATTGCACATTTAGGTCAATTTAATATAAATGTTGATACAGTTATCACAATGTGGATTACAATGGGTATCCTTATAGTGTTTGCTATTCTGGCTACACGCAAAATGTCTCTTATCCCTAATAAATTACAGGCAGTTGCAGAAGGCATACTTGGTGCTTTTGTCGGTTTAACGGATTCTATGATTGGCAAAAACGGACGCAAGCATATACCTCTTTTAGCAACTTTGTTTTTGTTTATTCTGACAGCAAACCTGTTAGGACAATTGCCATGGCGATTATATCATTTGAAAACAGGGGAACTTGCTTCTCCGACTAATGATATAAATATGACGGCAGCAATGGCTATAATGGTTTTGATATATTATGTTTATCAGGGTGTAAAAGTTAAAGGTTTAAAATACTTTTTACACGAGTTTAGTGCAGTAGGTATAATAATGGCTCTTATAGAGCTGCTTGAGATGGTTGTAAGACCCTTTTCTCTGGCTCTTCGACTTTTTGCCAACATACTTGCAGGAGAACTTTTGATTGTTACATTTGTCGGGCTTTGCGCATATCTTTTACCTCTGCCGTTTATGCTTTTTGAGGTATTTGTGGCATTTGTTCAGGCTCTTGTATTTATGCTGTTGTCGACAGCTTATATAGCTATGGCGGCACAGGAAGAAGAACATTAATTTAAAAACAAGAATTAGTAAATAAAAAGGAGAAAATTATGGCAGTAGAACAAGTAGCAGTTGAAGTTGCATCAATGGCTAAATTAGGCGCAGGTATTGCAATCGGTTTTGGTGCAATCGGTGCCGGAATCGGTTTGGGTATAGCTACAAAAGGTCTTTTGGATGCTGTATCAAGACAGCCGGAAATTGCAGGTAAAGCATTAATTTACTTCATTATCGGTGCAGGTCTTGCAGAAGCTTGTGCTATCTATGCATTATTCATCGCATTACAGTTACTCGGTTAAAAATTTTGACGGGCATCCGGTGTTGATTTTTGCAAGCACCGGTCATTACCGGCAGATATTGCTCCGGTATAATGTCAACAAACAAATATATATAAGAAAATAAAAAAATTATGGAAATTAACGCAACTATATTAGTATCAGCAATAAGTTTTATTGTATTCATTTTTATTATGAACAGCATTTTGTATAAACCTGTTCTTGAAATTATGGAAAAAAGGCAGAAATACATAGATGCAAATAAAAATGAAGCTGACGAACATCGCAAAAAAGCTCAGGACTTGCTTTCTGACAAGCAGGCAAGAGTCGCTGATGCACAGAGAAAATCCCGTGATATAGTTGCTTCAAAAGCTGATGCGCTGAAAGAAGAAAAAGCAAAAGTCTTGAAAGACACAAAAGACAGTGTGACAAACTATTTTAGCGAACAAAAACAGAATCTTGCCCAACAGAGAGAAGAGGCATCGCATAATATGAAATACGATGTGGCGGATATTGCAAACCGTCTTACAACAAAATTGATGGGAACAGGTATTGCTTTTGAACCTGTAAGCGAGCAGGAAGTTGAAGAGGTAATGAAGAAAAATGCTTGATTTTAGCTTCTCAAATATTCTACACTCAAACGTAATTAACTTTGCGATAATGATTGCACTGTTTGTATTTATCGGATACAAATTGAAAGTCGGTCAAAAAATCGAAGATATGAGAGTATCTATAAAAAACAAAGTTGAAGAATCAGATGCAATTAAAGAAGAAGCTAAAAAAGACTATGAAAGTGTTGCTGATTCACTTTCTCATATAGAAGATGAGCTGAATGCTATTGTTGCTAAAGCTGAAGAAACAGCTAAATCTTTTGAACAAAAAGCAAGAGCTGACCTTGATAAATCTGTTGCATTGCTGAAACAAAACATAGAAAAACAGGTTGAGACCGAGCAAAATCATGTTCAAGGCGAGCTTCTTCACAGTGTTGCTACTTCTTCAATAGAAATTGCACAAAAACAGATAAAAACAGCTCTTGATAAAGACAAACAGCTGCACAGAAAATATATAGAGGATTTTATCAACAGTATTGATAAAACAGATGTATAACGGATAAGAAATATGACATCAAAAACAATAGACAACAAATTAATACCACTGGCACAAAGATATTCCGATGCATTAATCGAAGTTGCTAAAAACAGAAATGAACTGGATAGTGTGTATACGGATTTAATGACAGCTGCCGAGTCTTTAGAATCAGTTAAAGAAATGGCAGATTTTCTTTCGCACCCTGTTATACCTCTTTTTGAAAAAAAAGAAATGGTAAAAAATGTTTTTGAAGGCAAAATTAACAATGATGTCTTAAATCTTTTGTTTATTTTACTTGAAAAAAATAAAATAAATCTTATTCCGGCTCTTCTTTACTGCTTTGAAGAATCTCTTGATAAGGCAAAAAATATACTCAAAGTCGGAGTTGTTTCTGCTGTGGAAATTGATGAAGACTTAAAACAGAAATTGAAAGATAAACTTGAAAATAAACTCAAAAAATCAATAAAATTTGAGTTTGATATAAATCCTGATATCATTGCAGGTCTTGTTTTGAAAATTCAGGATAAAACAATTGACGGTTCTATGGCGGCAAAACTTGAAGGTTTTAAAAAGACTTTAAGACAGTAATGAGCTAAGAACTTATCTTAAATCACCGAAAATCAGGATAATAAAGAATATATTAGTAGAAAGATATAAAGGAAAACAAAATGGCAACAATAAGACCGGATGAAATTACTTCTATCATCAAAGCCAAAATTGAAAATTATGCTTCTGAAATGGAGGTTTCAAATATTGGCTCTGTATTGGAAGTCGGCGACGGTATTGCCCGTGTTTACGGTTTGCGTAATGCAATGTCAAACGAGCTTGTAGAGTTCGAGGACGGTAAAGGCACACTGGGTATTACACTGAACCTTGAAGAGGACAATGTTGGTGTTGTTATTCTTGGTGAATATCAGCATATCAAAGAAGGTATGACAGTAAAAACAACCGGAAGAATTGCTTCTGTTCCGGTAGGTGAAGGACTTATCGGCAGAATAGTAAGTCCGACTGGCAGACCGGTTGACGGAAAAGGTGATATTCATTATGAAAAAACAAGACCTGTAGAAAGAGTTGCTCCGGGTATTGTTTCAAGAAAATCGGTTCATCAGCCTTTGCAAACAGGTTTGACAGCTATCGACGCTTTGACTCCTATAGGCAGAGGTCAGCGTGAGTTGATTATCGGCGACAGGCAGACCGGCAAGACTGCTATTGCAATAGATACAATTATCAACCAGAAAGGTCAGGATGTAATCTGTGTATACGTTGCAATCGGACAGAAGACTTCAACCGTTGCGCAATTAGCTAAAAAGCTGGAAGACTTCGGCGCAATGGATTACACAATAATCGTATCAGCAACTGCTGATGAATCTGCTCCGCTGCAATTTATTGCACCGTTTGCTGGTGTTGCAATTGCTGAAGAATTTATGGAACAGGGTAAACATGTACTTATCGTGTATGATGACCTTACAAAACACGCTCAGGCTTACCGTGCAATGAGTTTGCTGTTAAGAAGACCACCGGGACGTGAAGCATATCCTGGTGATGTATTCTACCTCCATTCAAGACTTCTTGAAAGAGCATGTAAATTGAGTGACAAGTTAGGCGGCGGTTCTATTACTGCTTTGCCAATCATTGAAACTCAAGCGGGTGACGTTTCAGCGTATATTCCGACAAACGTAATTTCTATTACTGACGGTCAGATATTCCTTGAAACAGGCTTGTTTAACTCTGGTATCAGACCTGCTATCAATGCCGGTATTTCAGTTTCCCGTGTAGGCGGTGCTGCTCAAACTAAAGCAACAAAACAGGTCGGCGGTAAATTGAGACTTGACCTTGCGCAATTCAGAGAACTGGAAGCATTTGCTCAATTCGCTTCTGATTTGGATAAGGCTACTCAGGATCAGTTGAGAAGAGGTCAAAAACTTACAGAAGTTTTAAAACAGCCTCAGTATTCACCTTTGAGCGTTGCAAAACAGGTAAGCATACTGTTTGCCGCTAATGAAGGAATTCTTGACGATATTGATAACAGATATATCCAAAAATTCAAAAAAGAATGGTTTGAATATTTTGATGCAAATATGTCAGAACTTGCTCAAAGACTCAATGAAGGTGCTGCTTTGAGTGATGATGACAAAAAAGCATTGAAAGAAAATCTTGAAACCTTCAAATCATCTTTGTTTAACGCATAATTTGTAAAATTATGAGGTATTCAATTTTTGAATACCTCATATAAATACATTTAAAGGAAAGTACATGCCAAATTTATTAGATATAAAAGACAGAATATCAAGTATTCAAAATACAAAAAAAATTACAAAAGCAATGAAAATGGTTGCTGCGGCTAAAGTCAAAAAATCGCAGGTCAAGGTGCTTTCTGCTCGTCCGTTTTCAAAAGCACTTGCAGAAGCTTTTGTTAAAGTTTTGTCCTGTACTGAAGGGTTTTCTTCTGCAGGTTTAAAAATCGAAAGGGCGATCGATAATTATCCTGTTCTTATGCAAAAAAGAGAACAAAAAACAGCCGGTATACTTGTTATTACATCTAATAAAGGTCTGGCCGGCGCTTATAATGCAAATGTTATTCGTTTTACTCTTAAAAAAATAAAAGAGTATAAAGAAAAGGGTATTGATGTTAAACTCTTTATTGTCGGTACAAAAGGGGTTGCTTCTTTAAGAAGAAAAGCTCAGGAAATGAATGTTGAAATGGTTCAAACTTATACAAAAATTTCTCAGGAGCCGAATTCTTCTAATGCGATAGTGATTGCAGAAGACTTGGCACAATCTTTTGTAGATGAAAAAATTGACAGTATTGAAATTGTAACAACACGCTTTAAAAATATGATGTCTTATAAGGTGGAAGATTGGAAAATCCTGCCTGTTGATGACATTAAAGGAGCACTGGGTGATGATACAAAAGAGGAAAAAACAATTGACCCTCTGATGGCATTTGAACCGGATTCAGATCATATTTTGCAAAAAATTGTTCCTATGTTTATTACAAACATTATTTATCAGGCATTATTAGAAGCCGTGGCAAGCGAGCTTGCTGCCAGAATGACAGCTATGTCTTCCGCTACAAATAATGCTGATGAAATGATAAGACTTCTTACCATTGACTACAATAAAGCCCGTCAGGCTGCTATTACACAGGAAATTTCCGAAGTTGTATCCGGTGCTGATGCCTTGAAAAATTAGGCGCTTTTATTGTAAAATACACTAGATAGATTTAAATGGTATGAATTATGGGTTATAAAATTTTAAACAAAAAAGAGTTATGTCCTAATCAGTATGAATTAACGATTCATGCTCCTTATATTACAAAAAATGCTCAGGCAGGGCAGTTTATAATCCTGAGAGTATCAAAAGACGGTGAGCGTATACCTTTAACGATTGCTGACTATAACAGAGACAAAGGCGAGCTTACTATTGTATTTATGGCTGTTGGTTTTACTACAAAACAACTCGCATTGCTAAATGCCGGTGATGAGTTGGAGGATATTGTAGGCCCTTTGGGTCAGCCTACACATATCGAAAAATACGGTACAGTTGTTTGTCTTGCCGGCGGATACGGAGCAGCACCCTGTTATTTGATTGCAAAAGCTTTTAAAGAAGCAGGTAATAAAGTTTATATGATTATGGGTGCAAGAACAAAAGATTTAATCTTCTGGCAGGATAAAATGAAAAATGCCTGTACTGAATTATTCATAACAACTGATGATGGAACTCTAGGTACAAAAGGCTTTGTTACCGGTGTTTTGGAAGATATTATGAATAAAGAAAAAGTTGACTATGCTATTGCAGTAGGACCTATGCCAATGATGAGAGCAGTTGCGGAACTAACAAGAGACAAGGGTATAAAAACTGAAGCAAGCATGAACCCTATCATGGTAGACGGTACGGGTATGTGCGGAGCATGCCGTGTTACTGTGGGCGGCGAAGTCAAGTTTGCCTGTGTTGACGGCCCGGATTTTGATGCACATAAAATTGACTTTGACGAAGTAATAAATCGTACTAAAATATATAAAGACTATGAAAAAAAACGAAGTGAAAACTGTAACTTGTTGAAACAAGCAGAAATGATAAAGAATTAACTAACAATCAGGAGATAAAAATATGCCTTTTATACCGATTTGCCCTTTAATGAGCGCAGGAAATGATATCGAAATAGTTTGTGCACAGGAAAAATGTGCATGGTATTTGAAAAATTACAAAACTTGTTCTGTTTATTTACTTGCACACAATGCTGCGCTGGATATCAAACAAAAACAATCACAAATATCTTCAAATAAGTAATAAAAAAGAGCTGTTAAAGCTCTTTTTATTTTGTCAAATTCGTAGTAAGTTGTTCTTTTTTAGGATTATTCAATATTTCATCGATAGCTTTTGTTATTGATTCATAGCTAAATGCGTACATGTATTGTAAAGATATCAGTTTTTGAAGATATTCTATATTATTTTTCCAATTATTAAATTCAGGTGTATCTTCTGCTGTTGCGGCATTGTATTCTTTTATTGCCTGATTTATTTTCATCGCATATTCTTTGCTCAATAGTTTACCTTTTTGAGTGCCATCTATATCAATACTTTCAACAGGTACATAAGGCGTTTCTGCTAACTGCTTCAATAATATTTCATCTTCTTCCGTATAATCAGCAGAGTCTTTTGACGGTGGAGCAATCTCTTCTAATTTTTGTTTGTTTGCCTCCGGAATTAAGTCATCATCCTGAAATGTTTTTCGGATTTGTTCAGCATAGCCGGATCTTACTTTTTGTCTCTGTTCTTCCTGCACGATTGTTCTTTGTTGTTCAGAAGCATCGAACATCTGATTAAACATGGTATTTTGATTATTCATATCAGAAACAAATGATTGCATCATATTGTCAATACCGGAATTACCGGGCATAATATATGAAGCTGTCATTGGCTGCTGCATAGAAAGCATGTTTGTCATAGTCTGAGTCTGCATCATAGCGGCAAGTCCTGAACTAAAACCAAGCATTCCGCTACTGATACCGGACATTATTCTCAGACCTCTGTCTCCGCTGTTATATTGCCAGGAATTTGCACCTGCTCCCATAAATCCAAAGCCGACTCCTGCTAATACTGGCATTGCAAAGCTAAATCCTGTTAACAATTTTTGCCAGAAATTTTTCTTTTTGGGTTGTTGTGCTTGTACCAAAGCAGCTTCTCTTTGTGCCTGAATTTCTGCCTGCTGTTGTTTTTGCTGCTCTTGTAATTCTTTTTGCTTCATATAATTTGAATAAGCCGCCATTTCTTGAGGTGACATACCCTCCTGATTTGCAGCCATTGTTTTAAATTGTATATCAATTAAATCTTCTGGTGATAACGGGTCACTATTGGGGTCATTAAATGAGATTTTATCTTCGCTGTCGTATTTGCCATTACCATTTGTGTCAGTAATAATATACTGTGCACCATTTTTAACGACTGTCCAGCCGGATTCATTATTTGCGATAGAAAATGAATTGCTCATGTAATCCTCAATAATTTTACTCTCTTATATATATAAAGCGTATATCAATTAAATAATTGCGTATTTAAAATAGTTTTATTAACTTTTGTTAACAAAATTATTTATTTTATGCTGCAGGCAATTTGAAAATTACGCTAAATGTGTTGTCTTTAGTTGATTTTAGTTCTATCGAACCGTTCATTGCAAGAACAAGTCCTTTTACAATGAACAAACCAAGTCCTGTACCTCTTGTAGTCCTTGTCGTTTTATCATCTATTCTTGTAAATTTGCCGAAAAGCTTTTGCAGTTTATCCGGCGGAATATAGTCGTATGCATTTGTAATTTTAATAACAGCATTATTTCTTTCTTTTGATATATCTACTGTTATTTTTGTATCTTCATATGAATATTTATAAGCATTTTCTATTAAGTTGATAAATATTTGTTCAAGTCTGTCAGTATCCGCAATAACATCTTTTATCGCTTCGTCATTATTTATTACAATCTCTCTTTGGGCTTTGTGTTTTGTTGAAAGGATTGCATCGTTTAAAGAGTCCATAAGATTTATTTCCTGAAGATTAAGGTTTAATTTTGCACCTTCAATATCAGGTATAACAAGCAAGTCTTCAACCATTCTGCTTAAGCGTTCTGATTGGTTTTTTATTATTTTTAAAGATTTTTGGATAGTTTCTTCATCCAGTTCAATATCCTGCCTCAACAGTCTTGATGTATAACCTTTTATGCTTGTAAGCGGTGTTCTGAATTCGTGGCTTACTGTGTCTATAAGGTTTGAGCGGAATTCATCGAGCTTTTTTAATTCTCTGTTTGTATGTTTCAGTTTTTTATAGGCAGTATTAATTTCATCTGCCATTTTGTTAAATTCGTCCGCAAGGAATACTGTTTCATGTGGTGTAAATACGCTTGTCAGCAATCTGACTTTTCTTTTGTAATTACCTTTTGATAATGCCATTATGCCTTTGAAAAGCTGTCTTATGTTTATATAAAGATAGTATGTATATATACCGACTGCAAAAATTATAAATAATGCAGAAATGCATAGGGCTAGTATTATTTTATATCTGGCTGTATTAATAGTTGTTTTTGTAATATGGTGCGTTGTATTAACTATTATTGTTGTGTCAGGATCAGCAAGTTTGAAATATGCCAGAGGCTGGTTTTTTACTTTTCCGAATATTACAGGTTTATCAAATTCCAGCTTTTGAGGCAGTGCATATTTTACTCTGTTAAAATCACTTTCATTGTAATTATGTGCGGCAACAAGTTTATTGTCTTTATTTAATATATATATTTGCCTGTCATCTTTTCTGTATATATTAAAGACCTGCTCTTGAAAAACTTTTATATCAATTTTTGCAATTACAGCATGGTTTTCATCTATTTTTTTCAGTATTTCTATATTTTTATTTTGTTTATTGTAAAAAGTGTAATCATTCCATTCTTTATATGAAGTTTTATCGTGCTTGTTGACAATATATAACTCAGAGATTAGATTAGATGTTTTCAATGTATCTTTCAGATAAACATCTCTGCCGAATTCTGTTGGAATATTTCTGAGTGCCAGTACAATTTGGTTTATTTCATCTTCACCGGATTCAGAAAAAGTTTCTATATTTGATGCTATCGACTCTGCAATGCTTAGAGCCGAATATTGCAGCTCATTTCTTACAGCGTGCTGATTGATATTGTTTACAATGATTGCACAAACCGTTGTCGGCACAATTACTGCGAGCAAAAGAACAAGTATAATCTGCTCTACTATTTTTAGTCTTTTAAATTTGATTTGATTTTTCATTCTTCATTTCCGCCATCTGGCATAGGCGTTAGTTTATACCCGACATTTGTGACTGTGTGCAGGTATTTTGGATTTTTTGTATCTTTTTCTATTTTTTGTCTTAATCCGCCTACGTGCACTCTTACCATTCTGACATCTTCATCCGAGTCATATCCCCAAACCTCATCTAACAGCACTGCCAGTGAAACAGAATCGTTAAAATGCTGCATAAGACAGTACAATATTTCGAACTCAGTCGGTGTCAGTTTAATCTTTTTACCTTCAATGGCTGTTTCTAAGGATTCCGGGAACAATTCAATATCCCCCATTTTTAAAATTTCCTGTTTAAAAGACTGCTCATTAGAACTGTCAGTGTTTCTTCTCAAAAGTGCTTTTACTCTCAATAAAACCTCCTGTATATCAAAAGGTTTTACAAGATAATCGTCCGCACCGCAGTCAAATCCCTGTGTTTTATCGCCTATTGTACCCTTCGCCGTTAATAACAAAACAGGTATATCCGGTTTTGCTTTTCTCAGATTTTTACAGACATCAAAACCGTTCATCTTTGGCATCATAACATCAAGCAATATAAGGTCATATGCATTAGTTACAGCCTTATTTAATCCTTCCATTCCGTCTTTTGCCGTATCAACAGAATATCCGCTGTGAGCCAAATCAAATTCCAGCAACTCTCTTATTTCATCATCATCATCTACAACCAATAGTCTTTTTGACATATGTTCTGCCTCATAAGAAGTATTTTTTCACATTATATTGCATTCTTAATGAAATTTACAAGAAATTGTAAAATATTTTGAAAATATAAAAACAGGTAGCAAAAAATATTTTTACAGGTTTTAAATAATTGTGCACAACTTTGTTTGGCATGCCCTTTAAAAAAATTTTTTAGCGGGTTAAAATTAGTTTTTCAAAGGTAAACAAAAAAGTGATAACAACCGGACAAGTTGACATAAAAAATCAATACGGTTTAAAGCGAAAAGAGTTCCGTCATCGAAATTATGCGGCAATGGGGTCGCTAAATGCGGGCAAACAAAACAATGCAATACAAAATAATAGTATACAAAAACCCTTGCAAGGAGGCGCAAACGCGCAAATATCTTTCAAGGGTTTTGCTTTTGACAGTATAAAAAAAACTTTTATGCCGACTGTAAAATTTGTTCCGGCTAATTTAAAGAATAAAGTATTTGATTCTCTTAAACATATTAGTGAACAACAATATAATACATATCTGCAAATAAAAGATGAGTTTATAAATTATGTAATTAATCCTAACAATGCTGATTTTAGGCGTAAAAATGGTATTACGGATGACATTTTAAATGTTTTGCAAAAAGGAAATCATGAGACTTTAATTTATTTGCCTAAAAAGACTGTCGCTACAAAATTTATAACACAGCTGGTATCTCCATTAAGCGCATTGTACAACTGGACTGAAAAGTTGATTTTGCCTAAAAATTCGAAAATTTTGCTAAAAAGAAATGAAAAAAAACGCATTATGAAAAACTATGCGGCTTTAGAAGGACTTTTTAAATCACATGAAATTTGGGAAAACGGCTACAGAAAAATGAGCGGGCATCCTAAATTTAATAAAAACAGCACTTTTATAATTCCTGATGATGTTTTGTATAGCAAAATTAATAGAAGACGGAACAAAGTGGTTGATCCGAATAAAGGAAAGTATTCTTCCAATTCTCTTATGATAGGAAACAGACTAATCTCAGGTGTTGTGTATTCGTATTTTTTGGGTACTGACGCATATAATACTACAATGAGATATTCAAACGATAAACACGAAGCTGCAAATCAAAGAAAATCCCGTATTGCTCAAGAGTTTTCCCGAATAGGTATGAATATGTATATTCAAAATCTCTTGTTTGGCACATTCGAAACTGCTGTAAACAGAAGTTTGTCTACTGCAATGTTTGTGTCCGGTTCAACTGTTGCTTTTTCTGAAATTTTAGGAAGAAAGCTTGTCGGCAAACCCATAATGCCTTCTAATAAGGAAAAATTGGACAAATTAGAAGAAGAAATGTATTCAAAAAAGGGACTTAGTGCTTCAATAGGCAGGCTGTTAACGTCAGTAAAGAAAAAAGATCCAGTACAATCAAACCACGCAAATATTTCTAATGTGTATTATAATAAAACATCTGCAAATGAAAAATTATTTTCTTCTTTTGCTACTAAAAATACTTCCAGACAGGAAGGTCTGCAAAATACGCCATCTTTTAAAGGTACTGTTGATATAAATAAATATTTCAAAGTGGAAAAACTCATAGAAAAAGACAAGGTTGAGTATCTCTTACAAATACTTGAAAAAGCTGACTCTAAAACAGCTCAAAATATAAAAAATGCAATAATGAAATCTGTAAGAAAATCTGATTATCTCAAACAAAAAGATGTAGCTATTCCTCAAAATATAGAAGAATTAATAGCGTTAAACGATATAAACAAAATACCACTTGGAAAGAAAGATACTTTCTGGGGAAAACTTACAACAAGCATACTTGTTCCTGTAAGATTCATTTCAAATGTGTGCAGAGGAATAGTTATTATACCCAGAAAAATATACTATATTGCAACTAACAAAAAGGATACAAGACTTGCTGATGAGTTAAATAAATTGAAACAGAGTATAGATTTAACTGATGTTTATAACATCAATAATGAACTAAATAAGCTAAAATTCAACTTAAATAACGAAAAATCTAAGTTAACTCCAGCTATTTATGAAATAAAACAGAAAAATATAATCAGATTGGAAAAGTTTATAGATTTTTATAAACAAAGACTTGCGACAGAAGCCTGGTCAAAATCTCCATATACTGCTGACGAAAAATCGCTGAAGATATTTGCTGAGTTTAAAGGTATAAAAAACAAGACAAATGAGGATATACAAGGTGTAAAAAATATTCTCCTCTGGTTTGATAAACAGCTTCAAAGAGAAGGAATAGAGTTAGATAAAAACGGTAATTTAGCTGAAGAAGATATAAAAAAAGCAAGAAAAATACTAATGGACTCGGTAATGAGAGCAGACGGAGAAAAACAGCTTGAATATGATGGTAATACACTGGCTCAGACAAATATAAACCTTTCAAGGGCGATAACTACGTTGTTCTTAATTACAGATGCCTATAACCTTACTATGCAATACAGCAATGATAATCGTAAAGATGCTGCAAAGAGTGCAAAAAACAGAGCGGCACAGGAAATTTCAAGAATCAGCGTATCGGCTTATATAATGGCTTTTGTTCATAACCTGTTATCAAAACTCTGCAATTCAAGTCTTGCCGGTGCATTTACGCTTACAGCTTTGACTTCATCTATCAATGACTCTATTTCAAGAGAAGTTGTCGGTGTTCCGTTGACTGCAAAAACTCAGGAAGAGCTAGAAGAGATTGATAAGAAAAATCAAAAGTCTAAAAATCCTATCAAAAAAGCGCTGGCGTATTCTATAGGTAAAAAGTCAGCACTGCCTTCATCTCAATTACAGTCAAAAACAAATGCCGTTAGCGTAAAAACTGATTATATAGGCAATGACTTTTTTATAAATCCTGAAATTAATTAAACAAAATTAATAAAATTTTTGTTTAATATAAAATATAGAAATGCAACACAGATATAAAACTCCAGAATTTGAACATTATACAGTTATGGCTTGCGAAGCAGTTGATATGCTTGATTGTAAGCCGGGAAAAATATATGTGGATGCAACCCTGGGAGGCGGCGGACACAGTGAACTTATATTGCAAAAGATTCAGCCGGATGGGCGTCTAATAGCTTTTGATATAGACGATGATGCGATAAAAGCTTCTAAAGAAAGGCTAAAAGGTTACAATAATTTAACAATAGTTAAGGAATCTTACTGTAATATTAAGAAAGTTTTACAAGATTTAGGAATAAATGAAATAACAGGGGGAATTGTTTTTGACCTGGGTGCATCATATCATCAGCTTACAAAACAAGAACGCGGATTTAGTTTTATGAAAGATGCGCCTTTAGATATGCGTTTTGACAAGGATTCGGATTTTAGCGCTTACGATGTCGTAAACGGGTATTCTGAAGAGGATTTGATTCGAATAATCAGTGAATACGGTGAGGAAAGATTTACCAAAAGAATTGTAAAAAATATTGTAAATTATCGTAAACTTAAAAATATAGAAACCACGGGCGAATTGGCCGAAATAATAAAAAATTCGGTACCAAAAACAAAAGAAAAAATTCACCCCGCAACCCGCACGTTCCAAGCGATTAGGATAGAAGTGAATCAAGAATTACAAAATATTAAAAATACTTTAAATGATGTGCTTACTTTATTATCTGTTGGTGCTATAATTAGTATAATAAGTTTTCACTCTTTAGAGGATAGACTTGTTAAACAGTGTTTCAAGTATTATGCGTCAAAATGCCGCTGCAAACCGAATGAGCCGGTTTGTCACTGCAAACCTCCAATGCTTGAATTGATTAACAAAAAGCCTATAACGGCATCAGAATTAGAAATTAAGGAGAACCCTCCATCAAGATCGGCAAAGTTGAGGGTAGCTAAAAAAATTTCGTCATGGGAGAAATAAATTGACAAGACCTGTAATCGATACAAAGAACAGTCAAAGACATTTATATAATCAATATAATTATGACAATTCTAAAAATCCGATAAGCCCCGTTATAGACGGTTATTTTCCGACTCATAAAACTTATAAAGAAATGGCTATAGCCAGAGTTAATAAAACTCTTTGCGCAATACTTGTATTTTTTATTTTGCTCTCAGCTGTAAGTTATTATTTTGTTACAGCAAGCGAAATTACTCTGAATAAGTATAGAAAGCAGGTTTTGTCTTTAAATGATGAAAATGTAGAGTTGCAAAATAAACTTGATTATCTTAAGTCATATTATAATGTTGATAAGGCTATGAAAAAACAGCATTTACTGCAAAAAGCTAAAAATGTCATTGAAGTAAAAGATTCACCGGCAACGGATCCTGTTAAAAATATAGCTGCAGTAAAAGTTTCACAGTCATCTCAAAAACCTTTTCAATGGTCAATTGGCTTTTAAATTCAAGGTTTCTTATGATGTCTGAGGCGGCCTCGCTTGTAGGAGTGTACACGGAGTGCAAATGACGCCACCAGGTAGGGGCATAACATCAGGCTTCGCTCTAGCTCAGCCGATGTTGCAGCCAGTCTAGCATTTTACGGAAGTGATCCCATGCACTTGTTGGCTGTGCCGGACTTATTTTTTAACAACGAACTTGTTTATTGCACAGGTTCAACAAGCGGATTTTCGGACGGGTGAAACCCGGAGAGCGAGGACATTGAGCCGGCTTGTGCAAAGCACAAAAGGCGAAACTGTCTGAGCGTGAAGAAAATCCAAGAAGGAGTCGGAGTCAGTTGACGATATGAAATATAAAAAATATAATGAGGAAATAAATAAACTTAGTAATGAAATTTCCCAAAAAGGCGATATCTGGGAGTTGTATTACCAGAGAGGTTATTTGTATTTTTT
>CALUVO010000009.1 GCA_944324245.1 Candidatus Gastranaerophilales bacterium
CATCAAACTTTATTGCCTGATTATACAGCTTTTCATACATATCCGGTTCTACGTAATCGTCTGTTTCGACAATGCCTATATATTCTCCTGTTGCTGTTTCAATTCCTGCATTTACAGCTTTTCCGTAACCTCCGTTTTCCTGATGTATCGGCTTTATCCTCGGGTCTTTTGTCGCGTACTCATCCATTATTTTGCCGCAATTGTCAGGGGAGCCGTCATCTACCGGAATTATTTCAATATCTGTCAGCGTTTGATTGATAACACTTTCTATACACTGGCGGAAATATTTCTCCACGTTGTATGTCGGCATTATGATTGATACTTTAGGCATTCGCTCTCCTCTTTGACAGAATTTCAAGCATTTTCAGGCTTGTCAGGACTTCTTCTTTGTTCATGTTTTTCAGAAGTTTTAATATTTTTACTTCGTCATCACAGGCGGCATATTTAGATAAATTTACAACATCAGAGATATTAAACTTGAGTACTTCAGAAAGTTTCAACAGAGTCATAAATTTTGGTGTATATGTACCGTCTTCCAGTTTGCCTATATGGCGGGTGCTCAGTCCTATCTTTTTTGCAAGCTCTTCCTGTGTCATGTTCAATGATTTTCTCTGTTTTTTTATCAAGAAAGATATTGCAGCTGTAACAGATTTTTCTTCAATCACCAATATTTCCTCTGAATTTATTAATGAATTTCGTTACCCTGTTGGTATGGCATGAGGATAGCAGAAAAATAAGAAAAAGTATACGTATTTCATTGAATTTTTCTTTACAAAAGGTAACTAATTACGCTGTTTATGATGTAAATATTAGCAATTAACATATAAAAAGGTAATAAAAATCATTAAGGATTTTTCATGAACAAAAAAGATGTAGGCAGAAAAATCAAAGAGTTCAGAAACTTGCAGGGGTTGACCCAGGCAGAGCTGGCAGAAGCGGTACACATGCATGAAAAACAGATTTCCCGCATCGAAGCAGGTGTACACTTTCCTACATTCGACAATTTTATGAGAATTTTGTCTGTGCTCAATGTTGAGATGAAAGATTTTGACATGTCTCAAAAGATTGAAAAAAATTCCTTAAGAAAAAGAACTTTAAAAATTATTCAAAGAGCTAATAATAAAGAATTAAAATTTTACGCATCTGTTTTGGAAGCAATGCAAAAATGTCTTACAGAAGCCGAAGAACTCGCAAAATAACTATTAAAACCTTTACGAATATATTTTGTCAAAGTCTGTCTTAAAAAGATTATGCTTTTACAAGTGTTTCCTGATGCTTAAACTGTGCGTTGTACAGAGCTTTGTATGCACCGTTTTCTATTTGCAAGAGTTCCTCGTGTGTGCCCTGCTCAACAATTTGACCTTCATTAATAACGACTATTTTATCCGCATTTTGAATTGTTGACAGTCTGTGTGCAATTACAAATACGGTTTTGTCTTCCATCAGATTGTCTATTGCCTTTTGTACAATTGCTTCCGCTTTATTATCCAGCGCTGATGTAGCCTCATCAAGAATAACAATGGGTGCATTTTTCAAAAATGCTCTTGCAATGGCAACTCTTTGTTTCTGCCCGCCTGAAAGGAGTATACCTCTTTCTCCTATCTGGGTATCAAGACCATCTTTTAATGTGGCAATAAACTCGTCCAGAAATGCCATTTTTACAGCTTTATCAATCTGTTCCTGATTTGCTTCTTCATTGCCTAGCAGTATATTCTCTCTAATAGAACCGGAAAATAAAAAATTATCCTGAAATACAACTGCAAAATTTTGTCTCAAGGATTTAAGCGTAAAGTCTCTTATATCAGTACCGTCAATCTGAATAGAACCTGATGTTACATCGTAAAATCTTGGCAGCAGATTTACTATCGTGGTTTTTCCACCGCCTGAATTTCCGACAAAGGCCACAGTCTCTCCTCTGTTAACACTTAAGTTAACATGTTTTAAGACAGGTATACCTTTTTTGTATTCAAAGCAGACATCTTTTAATTCTATTTTTGAATAATCTTTTTTAAGCTCTTTTGCGTCAGGTTTGTCTTTAATAGAAGGTTCCATATCCATTACATCGAATACTCTTTCTATTGCAAAGAAGGAGAGCTGTACCTGATTAAAGTTGTTGCCGAGACTCTTTATCGGTGTGTACAGCATAATGAGCGCTGTTATAAATGAAACAAAGTTTCCGCTCGTGATTTGTTTTGTCAAAATCAAATGGCTTCCGTATCCGATAGCCAGACCTATACCTACTGATACAATTACGTGCATCATTGGAGAAAGCCATGATGTTCTTTGAACCATTTTGATTCTCAAATTAAAAATGCTCTTTAAAATATCCTGAAATTTGTCTTTTTGCTGCGAATCCAGATTGTATGAAATAATTGTTTTGTTTCCTGCAAAAGCTTCATTGTATGCAGTGATAACAGCAGCATCCGCTTTCAGGGTTTTACTCATTACATCCTGTATACGTTTTCTTATTTGAGCAACGGGCAAGAATGCTGCACCCAGAATGGTTACTGCAATAAGCGCAAGCTGCCAGGAATTGTAAAATAATACACACACCAGCGATATTGATGAAAATAGTCTTTGCGTAAAAACTTTCAGATTATCAAGAAGCCCTGTGCAGGCCATATCCGCATTATTGTTAAAAGTAAAAACTACATCTCCGGAGTTTTTTGTGTCAAAATATGAGGTTTGGAAAGTAAGCATTTTTTTGAACAAATCAAATTTAAGTTTGTTTGTGATTTTTCCGCCTACCCAGGTATTTAAATATGTGGCAAGATAATTCAACCCGCCTTGAAATGAAGTAAATGCAACAATTCCAAAAGGGATATACCATGGAGACTGTACTGATTTTTCAACCATTACAAGATCCATATAAGGCTTTAATGACAGTGCAATAACTGCATCCAAACCGCCTATCGGTATACATATTGTTACCGCAAGCAGAGCTCTGAACCAAAACGGCTTTACATAAGGCCACATGCGTTTATAATTTATTACAAAACGCAGCTTGTTGATTTTGTCAATTAAATTTTTGATTTTATCTTTTATTATTTTCATTCTAGCCCATATTAATTATTTGTTTGCCAAATAATTTTATACTTATGCTGTTTGGTCTTATTCTAACAGAAATCAAATTCTTTCTAAAGTTTTTCCACTTTCTTCGATTTAAGGAATGTTCAAATTTATCCAAAAATAAAGAAGGTGAATTGATTAAGCATTTTATTTCATTTTCTTTAATTTTTTTGATAAATTCTACAGTCAAATAGCCGCATTCAGAGTAATCTTTAAATCTTTTAGAAAATTCCATTACAAATTCCTGTCTTAATTCAGGTGCAATTCTCTCTAAAGTCCATTTTGAGCCCTTGTATTCAGATATTAGCTTTTGCAATAAAACAAAAGGTGTTAAATCAGGATGATTATCCAAAAATTTGTTTATTTCATCAAATTCATAAAAAATATATTCAGCTTTACCTTTGCTGTTTATTGAAGAGTTTTCATTGTCCTGTCTGTAATGAATATAAGAGTTTTTAGTAAAATAAATATTTTGGGCCAGAGTCAGCACCTTAAAGTTAAATGATGTGTCCTGATAAGCTGCACCAGGTGTGGTTAAAAATTGTATTTGATTATCTTCTAAAAAGGATTTTTTATAAATTGCACTCCATATAGAAGGCTGAATAAGCAGACATTGAGGGCAGTTATTTATGCCGGAGTATAATCCGTTCAGCTTTGAAAAGACATCTCTTTTTATTGACAGGTCAGTATCTGTCCAGTAGCTGTACCAGTCGCTTTTTACAACATCCGAATTGTATTTTTTTGCAAGATTGTATAAATCATAAAGCATGTCAGAATCAGCAAAATCGTCTGATTCGATAATTGAAATATATTCTCCTCTGGCAGCTGCAATTCCTCTGTTCATTGAGTCGCCGTATCCGGAGTTTTCTTTGTCTATGACAACGATTCTGGAATCTTTTTGTGCATATTCTTCTATAATTTCTCGTGACTTGTCTTTAGAGCCGTCATTAACACAAATAATCTCTATATCTTTTAATGTTTGATTAACTACGCTGTCAAGGCACTGCTTTAAATATTTTTCAACATTATATACAGGAATAAGAACGGAAACTTTAATCAATTGTTACACCTCCGTTGAGTTTGTCATAGTAATTAATAGGCTTTCTTAAAACCGCACCGCAAAGTTTGCCGAAATTTTTATATGTTAAACCGAGTATATTAAGAAAAAATGTTTTGCCGCAGCATATGGAAAATAACAGTATAATTAAATCTGACAGGATTACAAAAATCATTTTTGTTATATATACAAATAATTTAAAGGAATTTGTTTTATTTCTGAATTTTAAATACGAGCCGGAATAGCCGTTATAGTAGTTTCTGTTTAAAATCCATTTTATATTTACTCTCTGTTTATCATTTATTTCACGAACAATTGCATATTGTGTAAAGATAATCGGATAGCCGGCATTACTTGCTCTTGAGAAAAAATCACCGTCTTCACCGCCCATAAAAACAAATGAATCATCAAACCATATACCGGATTTTGTCATTATTTCAACAGGAAAAAATGAATTGTGAGTAGAGCTGGTTTTTCTGAGCTCCCCTTCTTTTTTCGTCGTACTTTTAACGAAAATATTGTTGTTAGTGAGATATCCAGGGAAATCTCCGTCAAAAAATGTATACTCGGGGCCTGATACAACATATGCTTCTTCATTTGAGTTATATGTCTCAATTAGGTTGTACAGCCAGTTTTTATCAGCTATGTCATCATCATCCAAAATCGCTATGTGTGAAGCGCCTATATTTATACATTCTTTCAGCAGTCTGTTTCTTGCACTGGATAATCCTCTTTTTTCTTCTATAAAGTAATGTATTTTATACGGTGAATCTGTCATTGCTTCTTCAACAATTTCTTTCGATGTGCCGTATTTATCGTTATCAACAACTACTATTTCAATTTTTATATTATCAGCGGATTTTTGATTTTTTAGTGATGACAAACATCTTTTGAGCATTTCAAACCTGCGGAAAGTATTGCAGGCTATTGCTACAAAAGTGACTTTGGGTTTTATATCATTTTTTTGTGCTGTTTTTCCCTGAGGCATTATTTTTCTCTTATTTTCTCATATTCGTAAGCAGTTTTTATACTTTGTTCAATAGTCCTTGAAGGCTGCCAGTTCAGTATTTGTTTTGCTTTTGCTGCATTTGCAAAAAGCTTTGCCGGATCACCCGGTCTTCTTTCTACAACCTGTACTGGTATCTTTCTTTCTAATACTTTCTCACAAATATCAAAAATTTCTTTAACGCTATTTCCGTTTTGGGTGCCTAAATTAAAAATATCAGACTTATTTTCTTTTAATAAATATAAATATGCGAGTCTGTGCGCTTGAGCAAGGTCTTCCACATTTACATAATCCCTGATACATGTCCCGTCAGGTGTGTCATAATCATCACCGAAAATTTTAAATGTTTGAGAATTGCCAAAAGTCGATTTTAGGATATTGGGAATCAGATGTGTTTCGGGCTCATGCCACTCTCCGACTCTTATTTTTTCATCGCAGCCCGCAACATTAAAATATCTGAGCCGGATTGATTTTAGCCCGTAAGCGGTATCATAATCCTCCATAATTTTTTCTGCCATAAGTTTAGACATCCCGTACGGATTTATGGGGCTTTGCGGGTGGCTTTCGTCAACAGGTGTATATTTAGGTTCACCGTAAGTAGCACAGGTGGAGGAAAAAATGATTTTTTTACAGTTGTGTTTAATCATTGTATCCAGCAGATTTAATGTTCCATAGACATTGTTTCTGTAATATTTTGACGGGTTTTCAACACTTTCTCCTACTAAAGCAAATGCTGCAAAGTGGATAACCGCATCTATATCATATTTTTTAAAAACAGTTTCTATATCATCAATGTTTCTCAAGTCGCCTTTTACAAATTCAACTTTACCGATTTTTTTTAGTGCATCAATTGTTTCAATATGTCCGTTTTCAAGATTATCGAACACAACAATGTCATATCCGTTATTCAAAAAATTTATCGCAGTGTGGCTGCCTATATAGCCTGCTGCACCGGTAATTAAAATCATTTGTTTTCAATCCTTTCAAAAACCTCTATGGCTCGTTCTATTGCCTGATCCATATTGTAGTATTTGTAATCTCCTAATCTGCCCAGAAAATATACATTATTCAATTTTTTTGCTTCTGCAAGATATCTGTCATACAATTCTGTGTTTTCTTTTTTGGGAACAGGATAATATCTTTCATTCTTACCTAATACAAAATCTTCAGAGTATTCTTTTGCTATTACTGTTTTTGAGGAAATGTCATTGAGGTAATATTTGTACTCATGTATTCTTGTAAAATCATAGTTACAGGGATAATTTACAACAGCATTGCTTTGATAGTACTCATGGTTATGTGTTTCTAATTTAAAATTTACGCTTCTGTAGGGAAGCTGTCCGAATTTGTAATCAAAATATTCGTCAATCGGACCTGTATAAAATATTCTTTTAAAATCACATTTTATATCTTTATAGTCAGTGTTTAATTTAATTTCAATATTCGGATGATTGAGCATTCTTTCAACTGTTCTTGTATATCCGCATACGGGGATTCCCTGATATTTGTCTTGAAAATATCTGTCATCGCGGCTTATAAAAACAGGAACTCTTGCTGTTACTGCGCTGTCAACGTCTTTTGGCGAAGTGCCCCACTGTTTGTTTGTATAATGTAAAAAGACTTTTTCGTATACATATTCTGCCAGAAATTTCAAATCTTTGTCGTTTTGCTTCTGAAATTCCAGAATCGGAACTTTTGTGTTGTAATCAAAAACGCTTAAAAGTTTTTCTTCAAGCCTTTTTGCCAGACTCATTGGAAAAACATCATACAGGGTATTTATGTTAAAAGGGATAGTTGTTTCAATACCGTCAATTACAGCTACGACTCTGTGCATATATGTATTCAAGTCAGTAAACTGTTTTAAAAATTGCCAGACTTTTTCATTATTTGTATGGAAAATGTGTGAGCCGTATTTATGTATTTTTATGCCGTTTTCATCAGTATAGTCATAACTGTTTCCGGCAATGTGTTCTTTTTTGTCTATAATCAGAACTTTCTCGCCTAGTTTTTCTGCCAGCAGATATGCTGTTACAGCCCCGCTAAAACCTGCTCCTACAACTAAATTGGTCTCCACAAATAAACCTCTTTTTCTTCTTATTAAATCTATAATAATACAGAAAAAGATTTAGTAACATATTCGTAAAAATTTATTAAAAATAAAATTTAAAAATATTATTTTAGCAAAGTCTATAATTTTAGAATATTTATCATTTTTGCTGATTTCATAAAATCTTCTATGCTAATAGTAACTTCTTTGGTTGAATCCCAGGGATTTATCAGGATAACTTTGTTATCTTTTATGCCTTTTATTGTAAATGCGTGGTTCCCGCCTTGAACGTCTTGTCCGTTTATAGTCTGGCTCGTAATTGATAAGGAAACTTCTGCCATATAATTTTTGAATATACCGTCTTTATCTGTATCCTTTTTTAGAATTTTTACAACTTTATTAATATCATCGTAACGTTTATCAAATACATTTGATTCTTCTTTTATTAAACTTGGGTGCCATAAACTGCTGCTATTTTTAACAGTTGCTAAATTGCCGTTTGAGTCTACATGACATACAGGGTGATGCTCTGATTTGCTAAAATAAGCATCTGATTTTTTACCTGTATAAAGATACATTGTGAGTCCGAGCATCCCTCCATCAGCCATACTTTCTGTATCAGCCCCCCAGCCTCTTGCTACATCAAGACCGGCTATTAATCTGTTAGATGTATCTGATACAGAAAATGATTCATTATTTGTTCGCATAGTGCTGGCTACGTCTTTTCTATATTTTGAATAAGCAATCTCTTGGAGTAATACATCTTTGTCTCCGGAGGAATAATTTTTTCCAGCTTCTTTTTCTGCTTGTTTCAGTTCTTCTTCAGTAATTGTATATTCCGATTGTATAAATATTTTTTCTTTTGAAAAGTTTCTTATACCACTGCTTAAATCCTCTTTTATTTTATCCGCACCTTCAAATTTTACTTTATATATTGTGTGTTCATTGCCTTTTTCATCTGTATAAGTATTCTGGGTTATTGTGTTGTTTATTATTTTTTGACCTTTTTCATTTGTGTTTAAAGTATTTAAAGTCGAAAGAAAGAAACAATTGCCTATTTCGCCTTGATAAGAGTTTTCAAGAATACCGTTTACAGATGAGTAATCGTATTCCTTTTTTGTGTTATTTGTTTTATCCATCACAACTTTGCCGGTTAAAATTCCGTCGTTATTGAATTTATTTATTGTTTCTGATTTTAATTTCCCTGTTTCTTTGTCATAGATGAACATTTTTGATGGTAAATGACCTAGTCTGTTAACTATATTTTCACCGTAATATTCTTCAACAATTATTACATCTGCTTTTTCTCTTTGTATGTGTTGATTTGCTATAGTATTACTGCCTTTATTATATTTTATTACTTCTTTTTTTCTTAAGCCGTTTGTTAAAGAGGAAACAGATTTTTCTATAACATTTCCATTCTCGTCATAGTATGTGATTATATTTGATTGTTCTTTAGTCTTTAAATTGTTATGTAAATCATATCTTTTTGTGAGGTTACCGTGTGTATCATATTCAAATGAACTAAACTCGCTATACGGCGCAGTCTGCTTATCACCTTTGTAAATACAAGATTGTTCAGATACTTTGCCTTCATCATTATAGATTATATGTGTGGTTATATTTTCATCAACTTTTGCAAAATTTTCACCTTCTCTAAAATCACGATTTGTACTGGTTATAAGCTCTTTTATTTTTCCGCTGTTTGAGAAAAATTCTATTCTGTACGCAGCACCGTTTTCGGTTTCAAATAATTGAACTTTTACACCTGAACCATCATCTTTTACAGATGATATTATTTTTTCATCATCACTATATCCGGCTTGTGTTTTAAAATTTTGCGGCCCGTTTTTTAACGCAACAATTAGCGCTTTAAAGAGTGCTGTATTTTTTTCGGAAAGTTCTGTTGTATTTTCTGATTTTGTTAACAGACGGTTTAATTCTTTCTTATCGAGAATTCCATCTTCGCCTGCAGCATTAATTATAGCTTGTTGAAAAGCAAGTGCTTCGTTTTTATCAAGAGTTCTATTTCCGTCTGTATCGTAACCTTTCAGTATTTCTGTAAAAACTTCATCTATAACAAAACCTTTGCCAAATATGCTAATGCCGAATTTTTCTCCGTTTTTGTCTATGGATATTATTTTATCCTTGCCGTAATCCTGAAATGACGAATCGATTTTATCTGTTGATTTTATGAAATCAGACATAATAAATCCTAATAGTTATAACTTCACTAACTACTATGTCGGCATAACTCTAAAATAATTTAAAAAATTAGATATAATTGTTACAAAACTCCATAAATAATAAATCTTTATTAATAATTACATCTGTGTTATATTGCTAATAATGACTTTTGGTATAAATTAAATTAAAATTTAATATTATAAAATTTTCTAGGGTTCCGCGGTTTTTGCCGGCTGGTCCGAGAGAAAATTCACAAATATTGTGTACACGGAAGGATAAAAGCCTGGGAGATAGTAGTTTCTATCTTCCGGTTT
Organism: Candidatus Gastranaerophilales bacterium; assembly: GCA_944324245.1. Lineage (GTDB taxonomy): Bacteria > Cyanobacteriota > Vampirovibrionia > Gastranaerophilales > Gastranaerophilaceae > Limenecus. Next base: position 9,681 of record CALUVO010000009.1, read on the forward strand.
TTTTATAAATAAAAGGAGAAAAAATGCATTGGATATACTTATTTGTAGCAGGATTATTTGAGATAAGCTGGGCAATAGGTTTGAAATTTTCACACGGCTTTACTCAAATTATTCCGTCGGTTTTGACAGTTGCAGGCATGATTGCTAGCTTCTACTTTCTTGCACTTGCATTGAAGAATTTGCCGATTGGTACGGCTTATGCAGTTTGGACAGGTATAGGCACTATCGGAACTGTAATTTTCGGAGTATTAATTTTTAAAGAACCTGTAAGCGCATTACGTTTATTTTGTATAGCTCTAATAATATCAGGAATAACCGGACTCAAAATGCTTGCTGATTAGTAACATAAAAATTTGAATACAGACTGTAATAGAAAACAAAGCTTTTATTAATAAAAGCTTTGTTTTCTTCTTTGTCAAAAATAGGATTCTTTTTATTATTCGACATTGTTCAACATTTTGATAATAGAACTTATTTTGTTGTTTGATAAAGAGCTAATAAGACCTTTTTCATCAACAGCATGAGTTTTTACAAGGATTGACTTATACTGAGTTTCTGCAAAAAGTTTGTTTTTGATTGCTTTAAATATATTTTTAGGTTTAATATCAGTAAGTCTAAGTCCTATCTGAACTTTACCCGGATTTCTTCCGCTTAAAAATTCTTCTGTAGAGATTTTTGCACTATAATTTTTTGCAAACTCTTTTACAGCAGGTGTTTTTATAATAGATTGAAAAGTCTCTTTGGAAAGACTAGGGTCTCTGACAATGCGTCCGAATGATGGTTGTGAGTTTTGTACTTTCATTTCTGTTCCTTTCAATAATGTTTCAGCTATATGCAGTAATTAAGTATAAAATGAAAAAAAAATTTTTTTGCTATTTTAATAAAAATTTTTAATAATACTTAATCTAATTTCAGACTAACTTTTAAATCCCGACAATAAATCATTAAATAAAAATTAATTTTTTCTGATTTTTGAAAAAACCTCATTAAAATGAAAATATGAAATTCTATATGGTGAGGTGTTAAATTATGATTGACTTTAATAAACTGACAAATCAAGCTCAGGAGATAATGTTTTCTGCCCAGCAGCTTATGGCTAAGTTTCAAAATACGCAGCTCGAACCGTGTCATATTATGATGGCAATGCTTGAGGCAAAAGAAGGAATCTCTAATGATTATATGGACGCTCTGAAACTTAATCGTCCGCAATTTGTGGATGCTGTGATGTCTGAGCTTAATAATCTCCCCAGAGTTGAACAGCCTGTTAATACACAGCAGCTCTACCTGTCGCAAGAAACAATAAATCTTCTTGATATGGCACAAACACAGGCAGAAGCATTAAAAGATACTTATATAAGTATTGAACATATACTGCTTGCAATGACAGAGTTACAAGGCTCAAAAATTAAAACACTTCTTGACAATTTTGGTGTTACAAGAAATAAAATTTTAAACGAAATGAAAAAAATCAGAGGTCAAAATAAAGTGGATTCAAAAGACTCGGAAGAAAAATTTAAAGCTCTTGAAAAATACTCGCAAAATCTTACTAAACTGGCACAAAGAGGCAAACTTGACCCTGTAATAGGCCGTGATGAAGAAGTCAGACGAGTTATACAGGTATTAAACAGACGTACAAAAAATAATCCTGTACTTATAGGCGAGCCGGGTGTCGGTAAAACTGCTATTGTAGAAGGTTTGGCACAAAGAATTGTCAGAGGTGATGTCCCTGAAAGTCTTAAAAATACTCAGCTAATAGCCTTAGACCTTGGTGCTCTTGTTGCCGGTGCAAAATTCAGAGGTGAATTTGAAGAAAGGTTAAAAGCCGTCTTAAAAGAGGTTGAAGCTTCAGACGGTGAGATTATTTTGTTCATTGATGAGCTTCATACCGTAATCGGCGCGGGTGCAACAGAGGGGTCTATGGATGCAGGCAACCTCTTAAAACCTATGCTGGCAAGAGGTGTATTAAGAACAGTCGGTGCTACAACCATTAACGAGTACAGAAAATATATAGAAAAAGATGCAGCGCTCGAAAGACGTTTCCAGCCCGTAATGGTCGATGAACCGTCGGTAGAGGATACAATCAGTATTCTCCGTGGTTTAAAAGAACGTTATGAAATCCACCACGGTATAAGAATCAAAGATGCAGCTCTTGTTGCAGCGGCAAAACTGTCTGACAGATATATTACGGACAGATTCCTTCCGGATAAGGCAATAGATCTTATCGATGAAGCGGCTTCTGCATTGAGAATTGATATAGATTCAATGCCTGAGGAAATTGACTCTCTGGTCAGACAAAAAATGCAGCTTGAAATTGAAAGAAAAGCAATACAGAAAGAAGAGCAGACAGAAGATAACATCAAAAAAATAGACGGCTTAAACAGAACCATTAATGAACTTGATGAAAAAATTACCAAGCTAAAAACTCAATGGGAACTTGAAAAAAGCAATATTATGGATGAGGCTCAAATAAAAGAAGAAATTGAAAAGACCAAAGCCCAGATAGATATTGCAGAACGAGATGCTGACCTTGAAAGAGCTGCTGAACTCAAATACGGGAAAATGATTGAACTTCAAAAACGTCTTGAAGAGGTTCAAAAACACGTAAAAGAAAAACCGAAGAATCAGCTTTTAAAAGAAGAAGTTGATGAAGACGATATAGCAGAAATTGTAAGCAAATGGACAGGTATTGAAGTCTCAAGACTTGTTGAAAGTGAAAGAGACAAGCTGCTTAGAATGGAAGAGTTTTTACATAAACGTGTAATCGGTCAGTACGAAGCGGTAGACGTGGTCTCTGATGCAGTTAGACGTGCACGTTCAGGCTTGAAAGATCCGAAACGTCCTATCGGTTCATTTATCTTCCTAGGACCTACAGGCGTCGGTAAAACTGAACTTGCAAAATCATTGGCAGAATTTCTGTTTAACGATGAAGATGCTCTTATCAGAATAGATATGTCTGAATATATGGAAAAACATTCAGTAGCAAGACTGGTAGGTGCTCCTCCAGGTTATGTCGGATATGATGAGGGCGGACAGTTGACTGAAGCTGTAAGAAGAAAACCGTATTCAGTAGTACTTTTTGATGAAATCGAAAAGGCACACCCTGATGTATTTAATATAATGCTTCAAATCCTTGATGACGGACGATTGACAGATTCAAAGGGCAGAACTGTTGATTTTAAAAATACTCTCATCATTATGACAAGCAACATCGGAAGCTCCATAATTCTTGAAAACAGTCTTAATTCAATGCTTTCTGAAAAAGACTTTGAGCAGACAAAAGACAAGGTTATGGACTTGATGAAAGAACACTTTAAACCCGAGTTTCTTAACAGAATAGATGAAATTGTATTCTTTAAAGCATTAACACTTTCTCAGCTGCAAAAAATAGTGGATATCTACTTTAAAGGTCTTGAAAAATTATTTGAAGACAGGGATATGAAATTGCAACTTACTGATGATGCCAGAGAATCTCTTGCAACTCAGGGCTTTAACCCTGTATATGGTGCAAGACCTTTAAAAAGAACAATCAGACAGCTTGTTGAAAACCCTCTGGCAAAGAAAATTCTTGCCGGTGAATTTAAAGAAGGCGATACAATAACTATAGACGCAGACGGTGATGAAATTATTTTTAAGTAATTTATACAAATAAAATACAAAAAATCCCGAATATTTTCGGGATTTTTTTGTAAAGTTTTTAACAGGCATGCCTGCATTAAAAGCGCAGTTTTTCTTGTATTTATTGAATTTGAGACCATGCCAATTTTGTAATATTTTTTTGAGCATGCTTTTAATATTTTTTGAATACCTTGTAAATCCTTGTGGGATAAGCGTTTTGATGTGTGTGTTTGTGTGGCAATTTTTTATTAAAAAATTTTTTTATTATATTGTAAGAGTATTAAAAAGTAAGATGAAAGGTAGTTCATGACGGTTTATGGTGTTAACGGAACTGCAGGTTTGCCTGTGGCTTCAACTCAAAATTTGAATGTACAAAATGTATCTCAACCGGTTGCATCAGCTGCTTTGGCAGGGGAACAGAAAAATGTGTATGAAGAACCTCAGAAATCTTCATCAAATCCGGCAAAAGTTTTACTGTATCTTGGCGCTATTGGAGCTCTGACATATGCCTTTGTCAGATACAAAAATATTCAGGCAATGAAACCTGTTATCCAAAACTTTGAAAAAGCGACTAAAGATGGTGGAAAATTAACAACACAGGTAATTAAAACAAAAACAAGAAAACTTGACGGAAAGATTGTTGAAAATACAACAAAATCTATCAAAACTTATTTTGACAAAGACGGTCATAAACGTGCGGAAATTATTCACAATATTTCAAATCATGAAAGATATTCAGTTTACTATGACAAAGACGGAAACATTACAAAAAATGTAGTCTCGAGAATGTCCGTACCAGCTAAAAACGGAAAAGCAAAGCTTGAACAAAAGCTAACAAATGTGTTCACAAGAAACAATAACGGCACTGTTACAACTACAACAACTCTGGATGATTTTTACGGCAAAAATCCGGTTCAGATGTTTTCTTTTACAAAAACAGAATCGATACCGGCAGCAGCAGAATCAACAATTAATCAGCATTAAATATTCCATTTACCTTTATAAAATTATATTGAGCAGCAGTCTTAAATCCTTCCTTTCTATAGAGACTGTTGCTTCTTTTTTTAAACATTCTTTGGCGCAAAAAGCAACTCTTGTTTTTGCAAATTTAAACATACTCAAATCATTTGCACCATCACCCACAGCTATTGTATTCTCATAAGAGACCCCGAGTAGACCTTGCAGCCTTTGCAGCATAGCACCTTTGCTGTCAGAAAACATCATTTCTCCGCCGACTTGACCTGTTAAAATACCGTCTTTTGCATGTAAAATATTTGAAAAATCCGCATCATAACCGAGAATATTTTTTGCATATCCGGTTGCATTTTTAAAACCGCCTGAAAAACATATGACTTTAAAGCCGCACTTTTTTAATTCAGAAATTGTTTCTTTTGCTCCGGTCATATATGGCAGATTATGGCAGATTTCGTTTACTTTTGTTTCTTGCAATCCTTTGAGCAGAGAAACTCTGTAGGTAAGACTGTCAAAAAAATCCAGCTCACCCTCCATTGCACGTTTAGTTATTTGTGCAACTTGTTCTTGTAAACCGAGTTGAGCAGCTATTATTTCAATGGTTTCTCCATCCATTAATGTTGAATCAAAATCAAATACAACGAGTTTGTTCATTACTTTCTTCCTGTTGAGCCGAATCCGCCTTCGCCTCTTTTTGTGTCTGATAATTCTGTAACAACTTCTATTTGTGCTTTTGTTACAGGCGCAATTACCATTTGAGCTATTCTGTCACCGTTGTTTATTGTAAATTCTTTTGTTGACAGATTTATTACAGGGACACATATCTCGCCTCTGTAGTCTTCATCGATTGTGCCGACACAGTTTACAAGTGTAATTCCGTGTTTTATAGACATACCAGAGCGGGGTCTAACCTGTGCTTCGTATCCTTGTGGAAGTTCCATTTTTAAGCCTGTCGGAATTAGTTTTCTCTCCAGCGGTTTTAATGTCACAGGCTCACTCAAAAATGCACACAAATCCATTCCTGATGCACCTTCGCTCTGATAACAGGGAATGCTTACAGAGTCATTGAGCTTTTTAAATTTTAAATTAATTTTATCCATATACTACCTTTTAAATTTTTGTTGATGCAATGTCACTTATGTTTAGTGCTTGTTCAGCATTTATGTAATCTTCGAAAATTTTGCATGCATCTGCTATACACTCAGGACATGTTCTCAGTATTTTTCCTGTTTCAATTCCTTTCAATTCCGCACAGGTGATAGAACCGTTTTTTTCTTTAAATTTCATAGCGGCTTCTTTTACTAGTTTCAGCGTATGAGCCTTTGCAACCAGCCTTGCCGGATTTGTATTATTGTTTTTTAATCCGAGGAGCATAAATAAACCGGTAAGTGCTCCGCAGGTCAAACGCATACCTCCGATGCCTCCTCCAAACCCTTCTGATATCATAAAAGCTGTGCTTTCATCAACATCGAATAAGTCACAATAAGTACAAACAACAGACTGTGCACAGTTGTATCCCTGCTGCTTCTTAATCAATGCTTTCTCTATTCTTGATTCCAAAATTTTCTCGCTTTTTTTACCTATTTCTTTAAATATTTTAGCAAAAATTTAGTCAAAAATAATTTCTTAAAAAAAATTTACAAATGTCTCAATCGCAATGATAATACCTGATAGCATAGCATAGCATAGCATAGCTTAGCTTAAATTGTATCTAACTCACTAAAGTCCTATAGACAACCTGCCGAATACAAAAATATATAAAAAGTCAAAGAAAGGTGTGAACAGTATTATGAGTATGTTTAACAGGGATTTGAAAGTCGGTCAAGGGGACAAATACGACATTACTAAAATTTCTCAAGAGGAGGTTTCAAAAGAAGAAATTACCAAGAATAAGAATAAACTCATTCAAATTTTCAATGCATTTAATATGAATGGCGGGGAAACTTTGGATTCTGTTGAAATGCTCAAAGCAATGGATTATTTTGGCAGTCTTGATAAAGATGGTGACGGCAAACTTTCCAGCAAAGAACTTGAAGAAGCTGCAAAGAATATAAATGAACAATTTTCTCTTACAGGCAAAAATGCAGTAGATTCAAAAGACATAAAAAAATTCATTAAAAATATTGCAAAAGCTACAAAAAATGATGCCAAAGTCGGTGCTGATGAAATGTTTAGTTTTGATGATGGAAATCTGGATATACAAAATGTAACCGGTTCACGTGTTGAAGAAAACAACGGAGAAAAAACAACTGTACTAACTTATAATGACGGTTCTGAAGTCACAACAAATCCAGGCGGAACTTATAATGTAAAAAATACTGATGAAAACGGTACTGTTAAAACTCAATTTTATAGTGCTGATAAAAAACTTTTGCGTGAAACATCCGTTTCTGAAAATAAAGATACCTCAGTAACTGATTATGATCCCAATCAGTCCGAGCCAGTACCATTAAAAACTGTTTCAACAATAGATAATGGTGCACACAGATATGAAATAAGCTACATAGACGGTCAGCCTTCGACTGGTACATATACAACAGATGGCGGTTCTACTGTAGAAGTGTACGAATACGAAGGTGAAGAACGTCATATTACTTCACGTGTAGAAAATAAAGGTAAAGAAGACCAAAAAGTAACAAAGTATTCTTATTCTGATGAATCTATACATGCTGTTGTTACAGATAGTAACGGAGTAACAAAACAGGTTCTTAATGATGATTATGATGTAGTGTCTGAACGAGCTGAACTTAATAACGGAACAGTAATTGAACGTGATTATAACGAAGGCGGTTTAAAAGAAACGGTAAACGATAATCAAGGTCGTATTTCTACTACAGAATACAATTCTTCTAAAAACCGGACAGCTCAATCTGTCAACGTAAACGGTACAGAATATTCCGTAGAATATGACGGCAATGGTAACACAGAAATTGTAGTACAATTTAACGAATCACCTGCTGCAATAGCAAAAAAATTCGGATGTACTGTTGAGGAGCTGCGTGACCTTAATGAAGATAAATTTCATGGAAAAGGTAATAAAGAATATTTTATTGTTGGTGATACAATAAAAGTTCCGGGTGAACTGGATGCGGATGCAGCTGTATTGCAAGGGCGAGCATCAAAAGAACAGGTCGTTTCCGAGTACAGAGCATATCAAGAAAAACAAAAGGCTATGCGTGATGCTGCAGATGCTGCTCTTGAAGCAAGAAAAGACTACTCCAGAACTTTCAAAAACACTACATATGATACATTTGAACAACAGGCAAGAGCTTGCTTTGCAAGAGAAGGCAATAACAATCCGAATGCTTATGAACTAAAACTGCGTATTCAAGAGCTTAAAGAGTTAAATCCGACAGTAAAAGATGGTGAATTGAAAAATAAACAGATTACTGCAACATTTTCTCGTGAGGCATACAGCTCAATTGGTCAGGGACAGATTCAAAGAGAAGAAGCACGTCAGGTCAAAAAAGCTAAACAGGAAGCTTCTGCAGGCGAAAAATTAGCATCAGATATGTTTGAATCAATAAATGAAAATGCCGGAGGTGTTACAAAACAACAATTTAAAGACGCATTGGCTCAAGTCAATAAAGATAATGTTGTAGGTGTTTTAGAAGCTTATGACAGACTATCCCCTAATGAAACATTAATAGAAGCAATTTATGATGAATGGGGCAATGACAGAGGCTCAAAAGGTGTTGCAACTAAAAAAATTATAAATGCTTTGTATGACCGTGCTGTTGCGTCAGGTATAGATAAACAGCACGCTGCACAATTACGTGATGATGCAATTGCTGATTTAGCCAACGCACGCTCTGGGAATACTGATGTTCTTATCGGGCGTATAAAAAATATGGTTGCAACTATAAATGCTGCTGAGCACGTTACAAAAGAAGAAAGAACTTCTAAAGTAACAGACAACTCGGGCATGCGTATGTCGACTGTAAAGGCGGGTACTGAAGCACTAACTGATAACAAAAAAAATCTTCAGGATCAACTCGATAGAGACGGCTGGTGTGCTGATTTATATGAAGGACTTAAATGGTGTGTCGGTTCAGACAATCTTGATGAAAACGTAAAAGCTGATTTAAAGAAATTTGAAGGCTATTTGAATGAACTTGAAGAAGCTTACGAACAAGGCGGCGACGAAGCATTCGATGCTAAATTTAAAGAAATTTTCGGCGTAAATTATGATCCGCAGCTTGCAAGAGGCTATAGCAAAATGCAAAATGACTATGCAGATGCTGTATCAATGACCGTACAGGTAGAAAACTTTGACAAGACATTTGCAACAAGCATTTACGGCAATGAGTCTTATGATACTATGGTTCAAAAATACGGTGAATATATTCAGTCTTTGGATCCTGAAATAAAAGACGGTCAAGCTGCTGTAGAAAAAGGTATATCACTTGTTATGCAGCAAGACGGAGTCGATTTCACCAAAGCTACTGAAGAACAAAAGAAACAATATTTGCAAAATATACTAGCTGATACACAAAGAGGCCTGAAAACTGAACTTGAAAAATATACTAGAGGCAAGAGTCTTGATACAATGAAAAAGGATTTGGATCAGGCATGCATTTCTGTATTTGGCAATAAAGGCGATATTGTTTCAAGAGTAAATAATTACATAGCTTCACAGCAGCAAGGCGGTGCAATGACAGCGATGGCGATTAAAGCCGTTGGGGCTGTTGCAATAACCTGTTTGACTGGTGGTCTTGGTGCGGCTGCTTTAGGAACAGCTATACTATCTGCGTCTGTTGACCTTACGGACAGAGCCAGCTCAAAAGTCGGTCTGCAAGACGGTGAAGTCTTTAATATATTAAAAAATGCAACTATTGACGGTGCGACGGTCTTTGCTGGTGGTAAACTCACTAAGGCTGCATTGTGCTTTAAAAATCCAAATGCATTTGTTCAGGCTGGAGGAAGATTCCTCTCCCAAACAGCAGGTGATGTTGCTATAGGTACTGCAGCAGAATATGCGCAAACCGGCGAAATTACAATAGAAGGTGTTACATTCCAGGCAATATTCTCTGCAACAGGTAATTTAATTGCATTAAAACAACTTAAAAAAGCGGATAATGCTAGTCATACGACTACATATCCGGATTCTGGCAATCCAGATCTTATGCCGTCACGTACTGTTACAGAAACACAAACACAAACAAGTTCACTACCTAGCGGCAATTCCGGTGAAACTAGAGCGTTACCTGGCGGAAAATCAGTAGAACCTGACGTACCACACCCAGAAACACAAACACGTTCACTACCAGGCGGTAATTCCGGTGAAGCACAAGCATTACCCGGCGGAAAATCTGCGGAACCGCAGGCAGCAGATCCTGTAACAACACACAGGAGAATAGAAGCTGAATCTCATGCGGCAACTGAAACACCGAATGTAAGTACACCGCATCTGGATAGATTAAATCCGGGCAGCGGCAGATTGGGTGGCAAAGCCAAAGCTGAAATTACAGCAGAAGTTAGAAATGCAGCTAATTATGCATCTTCTCTTGAACAGCTTCAAGCCTTAAAAAATAAAGTTCATACAAAGATATTGAATCCTGAATTAAGAGAAAATCTGGAAAAAATAATTGATGAAGCAGCCGTCAAATTTAAAAAACAAACTGGCTCATCAACAGCAGGCGGAACCGGCAGAACTGCAACAGCAGATAATAACGCATCATCAACAACAGGCGGAACCGGCAGAACTGCCGGTGCTGACTTTGGTTCGTCAGCTACAAGAACTGTTCCTGAAATCTTAAACGAACTGTCTGATGGAGAAAAAGATCTTCTAAAGGCTACTTTAACAAAAATTCAAAAATCTCAAATGCTAAGTGATACAGAAAAATCTCTGCTTGAAAAGATTTTTGGAAAGAAATACAGCGATTTAGTTAAAATTAAAAAATCAGATTGGGCTGAATTAAGTAAACAGTTTCACCCTGATAAAATTGGCGGATATGAACTATCAAGCACAATAAATAGTTTCTTAAATGAATTCAAAAGGAAAAGCCGCTCATTGCATACATTTTAATTGCAAAAAGCAGTACAAAGTATCTATCTGTACTGCTTTTTGATTAATTATATATTAGACAATTAGTCATCTATCGGCATTGTTATTATATATTTGTGTCCGTGTTTTTCTTTTGTTACTTTTTCCACATTTATTTCTTCAGGAAGCACAAAGCTCTGTGTAAATGTATAAATTTTATCCGAGTGTTTGCCTGATTTTTCGTTTCTTCCTTTAATGCTGATTTTATTTGATTGAATATCTATATTCAAATTATCAGGATTATTGTCAAAGGGTCTGAGGTTTATAATCATCTTGTATGCGTCGAGATTATCATCTTTAAATGTTTCAACAGGATTTTTTACTACCATCATTGCCTTATCATGCATAGGAAAAGCACCCATATCACGTTCAAACATTCTATCCTGCTCCTGCAGGATTCTGTCTATGTTCTCAACGGGCATTGCCGGCATATAGTAGGCATGGCGCATTTGATCCAGCACATAATAAACTGCAAGATAACAAGCAAGAAAAAGTACAACTAAAAGCAGTGCAAATTTTATCCAGCCGCCTGTATGTTTGTGCGGGATTATATTATATTCATCAATTTTTTGTTCTTCAAATTCTTTGTTTTCATCCATAATAAAGCTCCCTTCTTTCTATTGTCAGTATTGTATAAAAGCAGGAAATCTTTTTTATCCGTCATTTATGCATTTGTTTCAGGCAATATTTTTTTTAGCTCTGTTATTATTCTTTTTAATACAGTTATTTTTTCTTTATTTTCTGTTTTGAACAAATCATTTATATTTTTTTTCAAAGTTCTCCGGCAGGATTTTACAGTGTGTTTTTGCATATTTTATCATCCTTTTTTCACCAGGATGATACACTTCATTTAACGCAAATATAATATCAAAATAACTTGCAAGAAACGCTGCTATTCTGTGATTTATACTCACAGGATCATTCCTTTTTACAGCAAATTCTATTTGTGCAAGATACGAAGCATTCTTTTTGTCGCACAAAAGCATAAGATTTCTTTTTATTATATTCTCCTTAAGCTCCTGTGGATAACATCCGCTTATCATATTTTGAAGATTCAAAAACCAGTTGTCTCTGTCATAGAGTATGAGTGATGTTTTTACATTATGTAAAAAGCAGGTAGAGTAACCGTTTGATGCTATATGCTTATTGTAAATATTATCAATCGTTTGTGTTATCCAGTTTTTACACCGAAACATAAAATCAAGTCCTGTTTTGCCGTCTTTTAGTATCCATTCATCACCGGTTTCAAAGTATCTGTTATCGATTTCATAGTCATCTGAGTATTTTTTTGCGAGTTCTGTTCGAAACTCAACAGGAATTTCTTTATCCGAATAAATGTACAAATCGTAATCAGAAAGTTCGTCACTTTGCTGTGAAGTTCTGGAACCTGCCAGTACGACTGCATATACACAATCAAGTGCAGAATATGCATTTGCTATTTCTTTTAATATCTTTTCTGTCATAGTTTTTCCTTGGTTAATTTATTTAACAATGTATGTTTGAAATTTTCTTCCTCTACATTTATATGCTATAAAGTACATGTATGAAAAAGTTCTTATCTATATTTATTATATTAATAAGTTTCATAAATTGTGCAACAGCCGAGGAAATAGGGCTGAAAAATGCGCAGGAGCAAAAGGTAAAATATACCCCGAAAGTAGAAAAAGAAACAAAAGAGCTTACTATAGATGAAGAAACAGCTCTTAAAGGAATAGTAAACTTACAGCAGCAAAAGGATCTGGAAGATATTGATATGCTGTGGAAAGCAGCAGTAGAAAATAACGATATTATAAAATTTGCTATGCGAAAACTCTCTATTCCTCCGGATCAGCAGAGATATCATTCATCTATTCTCGCAAAATCTGTATCGGCTCTTGTGAACGGAGCATCATTTGTTCCGGCTTTTTTCGGAGCAAATTATATGGTTCAGTCAGCTTCTTATGCTACAGGCAGGCTGGCTAATAACTATATTTCAAAAATTAACAACCCTAAAGAAGTTCCCCTTACAGATACAGAGTTGATTGAACTTGCCGGTATGATTGAATCATTGCAGGATCAGATTATAAATTCTTATTACAATTACAAAATGGCATTAGGGCAGGTAAAAGATACCCGACAGAGACTTGTTTTGTATAACAAAAATTACTCACAGGCACTTCGCGGCAGTAATGAAATGGAAATTATAGTATCCGGAAATATGTACGATGATTTGCTGTTTGAAGAATATCAGCAGATGAGAGAAGCACGCAAATACCAGATGGATTTGGAACGTCTTGCAGGGAAAAAGACCGTACAGAATCTGAATCTTTATCAGTATGCGTTTAAAAATGAACTCTTTTCACAAAAGCTTATGAACTCAAATACACCGGATTCTTCTGTTCAGGGAGGCAAAGATGCTAAAAAATAAACTTTCTTTGCTGTTTATTGTTCTATTTGCTTCAGTATTACCTGCTTTTGCTATCAATCTTGAGGATATTTCAGAGCCGCTTCCGCCGGCACGCCGTCTCGGTATAGGCAGCAGTCCGGAAAATCCTTATAAAGTTTCTGAGACAAGTAAAAAAGTTCAATCAAAAGAAGCTAACCTTGATAAAGAAGGTGAAGCTGTAAAAAACATTACATATGCTGATTTAAGTCTTAAAAAAATTGCGGAAGAAATAAGTTCGGATTCCGAACTGGATGCACAGGATGTACTTGCGGATTTTCAGCTTTTATGGGTTGGGGCTGCGCAAAACAGTGAAACAGTAAAGTTTATCGTATACAAACTCTCTAATCCTGATGAAGACAAACCTAATGAAAGTGTTGTAAAAAAGATTATTCAGCCTATTTCTACGGTAGGAAGCTTAGCCGGTATAGGAATGGGAAACCCGATTGCCGCTATTTCTTCTATTATGGGCAGCAGTGTTTTAGGTTCCATGTCTGTTGATGATAAAGACCTGAACTATAGATTTTCTAAAGTAAACGATGCTGACATGATTGTCTTAATCAGAAAAATAGAAGAATTGCAGAGAAAAATTGTTAACTACTATTTTGATTATATGACAGCAAGAGCCTTGCTTATACGCTCTGACGATATAGTTTCAAAAAGACGTAATGCTTTTATGAACGCTCAAAAAATGACTGATGAACAGGTGATTATGCTGGATGCATATTATAGAGAAGCCTTAAATAAGCAAAGCAAGCTGCGTTCTGATTTCCTTGCAAAACGTTCGGCGCTTGAGCAGATAGTCGGTATGGAAACACTTGCCCAGTTTGAAGATCTTATTACGCAGCGTGAAGCAAAAGATAAAAAATAACTATCTTTGGTATAGTTAATTCACAGGTGTATATGTCATTTGTATGTTTTTATAAATTATCGGTTTGTTTTGTATTGCTGTCAGTGCTGAGCATATACAAGTCCTGCCCGCCTACTGCTTTATACAAGCCGATAGTTGATATCAGATAATTTACTTTATTTGCAGTTTCTTCGCTTTTTGTCATCAAATCCTGCTGTTTGCTGTATAAAACTTCGAGATTAGACGCTGCGCCGATTTCATTTTTGTGTGTCATTAATTGATACTTTTGATTTTCAATTTTGGCTCTTTGTGCACTCTGGTTGTAGTTTCTAAGATTCGTTTTTACCTGTGCCGTGCTGTCATTAATCTCTTTTATGCTGACAAGAATGGTCTTGTGATAATTTTCCATTGCCTCATCAGCCTGATTCTTTCTTAATTTAAGAACAGCCATTTTTCTCCCGCCGGAAAACAAATCGAATGATGGCATTATACCTGCATTTGCAAGCTGCGCCGGTCTGTTAAACATTGAATCCCAGTGATATGCATTTAAACCTATCTGTCCGTAGATTAAGAATTTGGGTAAAAAATCACGTTTTGCTACTTTTACATCATAACCGATACGTTTAATTGTATCTTCTGCCTGAATATAATCCGGTCTTTTGTCAATTGCAGTAGAATCAATAGATTCCGGAATATTAGAGAGTATCTCGAGGCTGTCGCAGTCAGTACGTGCAATTTTTTTGTTACTGTCAGAAAGATATACTCTAAGCTGGTTTTCAAGAACTTCCTGTGTATGCAGCAGGTTATTCAGAACTTCTTTTTGAGAAGTTAAGAACTTTTGTTCATTCAAAACTTCATTTATAGTGCACAACCCGTTTTCATATTTCTTTTGAGTTTTTTGAGCAATTGTTTCTTGCAATTCCACTATTTCTTTTTGATTTTCAATGAGCTTGTCTGTTTTTATTAAATTAAAATAATCAGAAGCAAAAGCGGAAGTAAGTGCAATATATCCGGCTCTTTCCTGCTGCTTGATTATATCGAGCTGTTTTTCTATACTTTTGGTTTTTAATCTGTTTTGTCCCCAGATATCTATTTCATAGCTGGCAGTCAGCGGCATAAGATAGTTCCACTGCGCATAATCAGGAATCATCATGTCTCCGAAATATTGTTCGCTGCCTTTCATTACACGACCGAGTTTTCCGTCAAATGTTACCTGCGGCAGTTCATTGGCTAGAGACATTTTTACGACATTTTCGCCTTCTTTTACCTTAATGGCTGCTATTTTTAAATCATGGTTCTTTTCATACAGCTCCTGCATATAGTCTGTCAGTATCGGGTCATTATATTTTTCCCACCACGTAATATTTAGATATTGCGTTTTGTCAACTTCCTGATTTTTCTTAGCTTTTTTTGCTATGGCTTCGTCTGCACAAAAAACAGGCACGACAAATAAAAGTGTTATTAATGCGGCTAGTATTTTTTTCATAAATTTTTACTTCCCTAATTTTTTCTTTTTGTGTTATTATGATAACACAAAAAATTTTAATATAAAAAATTACACTATGCAAGAAACACAAACAAACAATCTGCTTAACAAAAAAGTAGGAGCAATGCTGGTAGCTACGGGTATCTTATCCAGAGTCATGGCACTGCAGGAATATGCCGTAAAAAAATATGAAATTACGCCGGAGCAGTATCTTGTACTATCCATTATTATGGATGCAGGTACAGAACTTTATCAGCGCCAGATTTCCGAAATTACATACAAAGACCGGCCTAATGTCAGCAGAATAATTAATATTTTGGAAAATCAGGGACTTGTAAAAAGAATAGAAGATGTAAATAAAAGAAAGATTTTTAAAATTGCAATTACACAAAAAGGAATAGAGCTGCGAAAAAAAATTCAGCCTACTATGTATGAGCTGAGAGCTGTTACTACAGAGGGAATCAGCAATGAAGATCTGGAAAAAACTTTGAAAATTCTGGAAAAAATGCAGCTCAATATGGTAGATAAAGTAAAACTACAAATATGATTTGAGAAGGAATACACTATGAGCAACGAAGAACAAAACCAAATGAATAACATAAATGGAAATAACATTAATAACGCAGAAGAAAATACCGCTGAAATTGATGAAGATATTGATGACGGTGAGGATCACAGACCCAGTTACAAAAAGAAAAGGGTAATAGTGCCTGCTATTACTGCTGTTATTTTCTTTCTTGCCGGTATTTATTTTATGATTCACTCTATTTATTATCAATCAACTGATGATGCATTTGTTGAGGGGCATATAGTTTCTATAGCGCCCCGTGTCTCCGGCCCTGTTGAGCAGATGCTGATTGATGACAACATGCCTGTAAAAAAAGGACAGCTCCTTATTGTTATTGATCCGAATGATTACGAGGTTAAACTAGCCCAGACAAAAGCTAAACTTGCCGAGGCAAAGGCAACATTAAATATTTCTGAAAAAGATATAACAAGGTCTAAATCGGAATTGCAAGAATCCGCTCATGACGTTGCTTCAACAAGTTCAAAACTGGATTTTGCAAAGAAAGATTACAAAAGATACTCAGAAATGTATAAAGAAGGTATCTCTTCAAAACAGGACTACGATTCCAGCAAAACAGGCTTAACCGTTGCAAAGTCAAATTACCGTTCCGCAATGGAAAAGGAAAAAGCCTCAAAAGCAATGCTCGAAAGTGCAAAAGCAAAAAAAGAGGCATCCATAGCTGATATAGAAAGACTGGAAGCCGAAGTAAAAGAGTGTGAACTCAATCTTTCTTATACAAAAATATATGCCCCGCAGGACGGATTAATCACGAATAGAAATGTTGAAAAAGGCAACTACGTACAGGTTGCGCAGCCTATGTTTGCAATAGTTCCGGAAAAAGTCTGGGTAGTTGCAAACTTTAAAGAAACACAGCTTACAAACATGAAAAAAGGCCAGCCGGTACAAATAAAGATAGATACTTATCCCGGCAAAAAATTTAAAGGGCATGTTGACAGTATTCAGCGTGCTACAGGGGCAAAAGCAAGCCTATTCCCTCCGGAAAATGCCGTAGGAAGTTATGTAAAAATCGTACAGAGAGTACCTGTCAAAATTGTATTTGATGAAGATATTTCAAAATACAATATAGTACCAGGGATGTCAGTAGTTCCGGAAGTCAAAGTCAAATAAGGTAATAAAAAATAAATGAGTTCAGCCGAAACACGAACAGTAACAGGGAATCCATTGCCGCAAATGGATACCCGACAAACACCAATATGGCTAATAGCAATAAGCATTTTATTGCCGACCTCGTTTGCTATGCTTGCAACATCAGCTACAAACGTAGCTATCCCTTATATTGCAGGATACTTCGGGTCTACCGTAGATGAAGCCAACTGGGTAATTACCATATATATGATTGCAAATGCAATTCTTATCCCTTTAACAGGATGGCTTGAAAACTATATGGGGCGGGTACTTTTCTTAAAAGTTTTTATTACTATTTTTACAATAGGTTCCCTTATCTGTGCTATGGCAAGCAGTTTGAATATGCTTGTTGCAGGAAGATTGATACAGGGTATAGGTGGAGGGCCTATGATGCCTATATCTCAGGCAATTTTGATAGCCAGTTTCCCTTATAATAAAAGGGGGCAGGCAATGGCATTGTTCGGGCTTGCCGTTATGGTGTTTTCTATTATGGGGCCTACATTCGGCGGGTTTATCGTGGACAATTCTGCGTGGCAGTGGATTTATCTTGCTAATATACCTGTCGGGATTTTTTCTGTTGTGCTTGTTCATTGCAATATTGCTGAGCTCAAAAACAGAGTTAAGCCTGATAAGGTTGATTATGTCGGATTTATAGCACTTGTTTTATGGCTTATGTCAATGCAGATTGTTCTTGATAAAGGACAGCAGTACAACTGGTTTGATTGTACGTGGATTGCGTGGCTTGCAGGTATATCTTTGTTTTCTTTTATATTCTTTATTGTATGGGAATTGGAATACCACAGTCCGATTGTTAACCTGAGAATTTTTAAAGATAAAAACTTCTTTATAGGAACAATACTAGGTTCTTCTGTAAATATGATTATTTATGTAACGATTGTACTTTTACCGAGTTTTTTACAGAGTCTTATGGGCTACAATGCCATGCTAAGCGGCCTGGCGCTGGCACCCCGTGTATTTTCCTGTATAATAATGCTTTTGATTATTGGTCCTATGGTAGAATTTCTGGATAACAGGATACTTATTGCATCGGGATTCTTTTTCTTAGGTTTGTCTACAATATTTTATGCAAATTTGAATCTGGGAATATCTTTTCAATTTGTAGTTGTACCGAATGTACTTATGGGAGTTGGGGTAATTCTTGTCTTTATCCCTGTATCAGGGTTGGTTCTCGGTACTTTGCCAAAATCAGAATTGTCTAACGGAGCCGGTCTGCACAGTCTTTGCAAGTGTGTAATGACGGCTTTTGTTGTGTCGATGTCATCAACTCTCGTTGCAAGGCTGTCTCAGGTTCACCAGACATATCTTGTAGAAAACCTGTCTAATTTTAATCTGATTTTTCAAAACAGGTTGCACTCAATGGCAGGACATTTTATGTCGTTTGCGAGCAATTACGCAACTCATAAAGCAGGCGGATTGTTGTACAAGCAATTACTCTCACAGTCAAAATTGATGGCTTATGTGGATGTATTTGAAATTTTTGCACTTATAGCGTTTATACTTATACCTTTCGGATTTTTATTGAAAGTACCGAAAAGAGATGGAAAAATGTAAAAATTGAATTATTTGCGTATGCTAAATTCACACCCGCAGTATTGCTGGCGATAGAAATCATTCTTTTTAGCTATTTCCATTGTTTTTAAAAATCCGTTCTGCTTTTTAAAATCCTGAGAAAGAAACTTCAATCCAAAAATTTTTGCAGCATTTTCTCCTGATATAAATACATTTTTAGAAACTTTATGAGGGCTTACTGTTAACGTTGTTGTAAAAATATCTATCCCTAGTTCTTTTGCTTTTTGTGCTGTTTTATTCAGTCTGTACTCAAAACATTTGCTGCATCTAATGCCTTTTTCAGGTTCTTGCTCCAGTCCTTTTATGTATGCATGCCATTTTTCAGGTTCATAATCATCAATTATGTATCTGATGCTCTCCTGTTCACAGTATTTTATAAGTTCATCCCGACGTCTTAAGTATTCTTCTTCAGGATAAATATTGGGGTTACAAAAGAAAACTACGGGAGTGTAGTTTTCTTTTAATAGTTCTATCGGATATGCCATACAAACTGCGCAGCAGGCATGCAGAAGTATTTCGGGTTTATCGTTCAATTGCGCCCGCCTTTATAAGTTTTGTTTTCAATTCTTCATAAGGCATTATCCCTACATGTGTTTCTATATTGATTCTTATCGCAGGAACGCCGTCTATACCTATGTGGTTAGCTTCATCAATTTCTTTTTGAAGTTCTTTTTGCGTTTTTTCAGAGTGGGCATCCTGTTTGAGTTTTTCTATATTCAGTCCTCTTATTGATTTTGCATTATTGAGGATTGATTCTTCTCCTTGAAATTCTTTGTCAAAAAGCAGAGAATTCATATCCCAGTACTTGCCCTGATAACCTGCAGCAATAGCATATTTTGCCATCAGGCACGAACCCGGATGCATTTGTGTAGATAATGCGGAGTTACAGTCCTTATCCAGCGGAAGATTGTGATGAACGACTTTTATATTTTTCAGTTCATTTACCGCTCTTAGCATCATTGTATTTAGCACAAAACAGAACGGACATTGATAATCTGTATATTCATGAACAACCAGTTTTGCATTATGTTCGCCCAAAACATTACCCGTTGTCTTGTATCTCTCATCAGGTTTTGAAAAATACTCGAGTTCTTTTTGCATTTTTACCTGAGGCGCAAGTATATCGGATATCTCCGTATAAACAAGAACACCAGCCGCAGCAATTGCAAGTATGACAAAAGTTATTGCGTATTTTTTTATTTTTAATGCTGCAATAAAATCTTTAAAACTTGTTGCAAAAACCTGAAAGATATTTTCATCTTTCGGTTTACCGACAATACCTATTAGAAGATTTAAAATATATGTGAAAAAGCAAAGTATACATATTTTTTTGATTTCAAATATTGAAATTCCTGCTAATGTCATTGAAATCAGAAAAGCAATAATACCAAGAGCGCAAATGTATGACTCGGGCTTTTGGAAAACTTCTAAAAAACCGAATATTCTAAAACCTTTTATTTCTATTTTTTGAAGTTTATCTGCAAATGTAAACACAAGAAATATAAAATACAAAAACACGCCCCACAACGCCAGAGGTATGCCGAAAAACTGTGAATGTGTTGTTTTTGCCACACCGTCACAGTCTATTAAATCATTGATTGAACAAAAACTGGACAGTGCATAGGGATTGAAATTTGCATCCCAGTATATAAAAGACAGCTTTATTGATGTAATAAGTCCTATTAATGCAAGAACCGTAAGCGTTATTCTTTTTGCTGTATTCATTTTATACCTCTTTATTCTCAATTTTCATAATCAGAGCAGATGCCATTGCAATCATTGTCCAGAACAAGAATTGCACCTGCGGTCTGAAATATATTGTATCAAATAATCCGTGAGTCATCACACCTATAATGATTAATATTGCTGAACAAACTACTGCCTTATCGGCTAGGCTGTTAGTATCACAAGAAACTTTTATATATTTTATTGCATCAAATAAAAACAGCCCGAGAAAAGCTGCAAATGCAAGAAGTCCGAATATTCCGCTTTCTACCGCAATCTCTAAAGGAACAGAGTATGTGCTCAGTGCATCAAATCCGGTTATCATATACAGTCCGTATATTTCTCTAAAAGTCTGGTTGCCTGCTCCTATTCCTAAAATCCAGTTGTCACAAAACATGTTCCACGAAGAATGATAAACATTCATTCTAAATGATGTAGAAGAATCTCCTCTAAGCAGGAATATGGAAAGTATTCTCTTTGTAATCTTGGGTACAGCAATCAAAATTAATGCAAAAAGACTTATTATCGTGACAATAATTTTATGCCAGAGTGATTTTATTTTTTTTGCAAAAGAAAAATCAGTGTTTAGAATAACAGTAACGAGTAACATTGCAGCTGCAATTATTGCTCCGAGTCCTAAATATGCCCCTCTT
Source organism: Candidatus Gastranaerophilales bacterium (assembly GCA_944324245.1). GTDB lineage: Bacteria > Cyanobacteriota > Vampirovibrionia > Gastranaerophilales > Gastranaerophilaceae > Limenecus. The sequence continues at coordinate 30,754 of CALUVO010000009.1, forward strand.
GAACCTGTAAAAAATATTGCTAATGAACAAATAAGAAATACCGCAATACCGAGAATAAACCTTTTTCTTTCTTTTTTGGCAAAAGATACGGCCAAAAAGCCTATTACATAGCTGATGCCTGCGACAAGATATCCGCCAAGAAGATTGGGATTTAGCGGTTTTAGTGTTCCGTAGGCTCTTGCTATTGCATCTTCAGGATTTATATAATTTGTATCCTGCCATGTAGAGATTTGTTCCACCCCGGAAAAATTCTGGTATATTGCAATTATTCCTTCAATACAGCACAACCCTGAAACAAGTATAAAAAACCAGCGGATTTTATTTTTGTTTGTTTGAAAGTAATTTGCAGCACAAAAATAGTACAGGATATAAATTACTGTCTTTAAAAAGCCATGGATACTCTGTCTTAATAGTTCAGAATTAATGGTACTGATAAAGCAAATAACAAAATAAACTATAATTGCTGCATCAAATTTTGTGAAAACAATTTTTGATGATTTTTTTGTACAAAGTTTGACAAATGTAAGACAAATCACAGCAAAAGCAATTATTCCCAGCTTTTCACTTTCCATAAATGATGAAGCAAAGAGAGTTAATGACATAAAAAACAAAATAATTTCATCAATTTTAGAAAGTATAAAACTGTTTTTTGTAATTACTTCCAGTTTGTTTTGCAAAAGAGCAAAACACTGATTCTTTAATTCCAGTATTTTTGATTCAATCATGATTATTTAGCAATTTTTTCTTTATTTGTATCTTTTTCGGATTGTTGAGTTTTATCCTGAGTATTGTTTTTTTCTATAGCTTTTGTTTCTTTGCTTTCAGCAGCTTTTAGTTGTCTTAGCTGTTCGTTGATAATAAAAACATCTTTATCCGTAAGTTCCTGGACATTTGATATTGTCCCGCCTGTGCGATAGTTATACCCCTCAAGAACAATAGGCGTACCTATTTTTATTTTATTTCCGCCTGCGACAGCCCCGTCAGCAGTGATTTTGGCTTCGTCCATAAGTGTTATAACAAAATCATACTGGTATGGCTGTGAAAAATCGTCCACAACTATAAACGGCTGCTGCGGATTATTTACAGGGAGAACAATCTTTCTTGGCTGGTAAGCAACATCTATTATCTTAAGTTTTGTATAAGGTACATTTCTTATTGTAATAAAAGTCTCTTCGCCGGCTTTAAACGGTATCTGTGTATCAGTTATTGAAACACCTTTTATCATAACCTGAAAAGCAATTTTTTTAGTTGCTTCAACAGGTGTCGACGAAAATTTATTTTTTCCTGCGTATACAAGAACACCAATAGCAATCACCGCAATAACTGCTGCTATAATTATGTAATCAAATGGTTTAAGCTGTTTCATCTTTAACCCCCCCCGGTATTTAATACTAACAATTTATGCTTTAATAGTGTAATTCTGCATGTTCATTTTATTAAGACTTTGTTTTATTTCATCAATAGTTGTAGTTGCACATCCGAATGACCGAATAACTATACTTGCGGCAATGTTACCTATAATGGCAGCATATTTTGGCGGTGCACCGGCAGCCAGTGCAAGTGTAAATGATGCAACAACCGTATCGCCTGCACCTGTTACATCAAAAACATCCGTTTTATTAAAAACAGGAACATCTGTATGTTCTTTTTTACCATGTTCAAAAACTGCCATACCATCACCGCCTCTTGTTAATAGAAGCACTTTTGCTTTCGTGATATCCAATATGTCTGCGCCTGCATTATTGAGTGTTTTTTCGTCTCTTATGAAATAACCGACAGCCTTTTCACTGTCCGGCTGGTTGGGTGTAAGCGCATAGACGCCTTTGTATCTTTGCATATCTTTTTGGACATCGGCTACTATGATTTTATTATGTTTATTGGCACAATTTATAGCGGCCTCAATAATTCTGTCGGTTAGAAGTCCGATATTGTAATCGGAAAGTATAACCGCATCGTGCAGCGGTACAGCTTTTTCTATGTTTTCTATTATTTTGTCTTCAATTTCTTTTTTTATCGGCTTTGCATCAACTCTGTCAATTCTGACAATCTGCTGTGATACAGAATGGAAGCTTGCACCTGAGATTCTTGATTTTACTGTAGTAGTACGGGATTCATCCTGCACCATAAAATCCGTGTTGATTCCGGCTTTTTTAAAGGCTTCTAACAGCATAGGTCCGTAGTAATCATTGCCGTATAAGCCGATTGCCGAAACTTTGCCTCCGTTAATTGTTGCAAGGTTGTGAGCAGCATTTGCCGCCTGTCCAAGAATAATATTTGTATTTGCATGCCGGAGAATAAGTACGGGTGCTTCTCTTGAAATTCTCTCTGTGTCTCCATATATCATTTCATCAATGCCCATATCTCCTATTATGAGAACTTTGGGTATATTTAATCTGTCTATGTATTTATCAAGTTCTTCTCTATTAAAATCAAAATTTTGTAATTCGGGCATTTTATTCTCCGTATTTTGAAAAATATTCAAATATCCTTTAACTGCGGGTCATATTTTTAAAAATAGTGTAGTATAATATTTTTAGTTTAGCATAAAAAAATGTATAAACAGTACAAAAACAACATACAACAAAATGAGGTAAAATGACAGGTACTCCTGACGACAACAATGATGATTTTCATAATCTTGACTTTGATGAAAAGTTAGAGATTGAGAAACTTCAGGCAACCATCAGAAGCATGAGTAATTTTTCTGATGATTCGGAAGGCTTTTTATCGCAGAGTCCAAAAGCTTTGATGGAAGGCGGAATAAACTTGCAGCCGGATTCAGGTGCTGAGTTTGATCCTTATGCTGAAATAGAAAAGCCTGTTGTTAGAAATACAGGGCCGAGAGCAAAGAAGTTTGTCGTAATGGTAAACGCAGAAAATGTAGAATTTTTTGACAAGATACCAATGGAAGAAAGAACACATTTGTTTAACAATCTTCTTTCTAATTATAAAAAAAGTCTTGAACAGGCAAAACAAAAGAAGCATTTGATTAAATTTTCTAAACACATGTTTGTGGCAATAATGACTATTTTATTATCTTTACCTATAATGTTTGTGGTTGTTAATAAATCAATTGAATTAACAATACAAAACTATAAAGATGTGCAAAACAGTTTTGAAAAGCTCTATGAAAGCCGGAATCAGGGCAGATTTAATAACATACACAGAACAATATACTAGATTTTTAAAGGTTTTTGATGATTAAGGACAGGGTATTAGAAAAGATAAAATTTGAAAACAAGCTATATTTTGTTGGGTTGTCTCTAGGGTCATGCTCTACTAACGAAACAGGTGCTGCTGTTATTGATAGAGATTTAAACATACTAACATTGGATAAATTATTCTCAATGGAGGATGTAAGATTCTTTTTTAAGAGAATGGTAGGGAAACAAAATTCTATTATAAATATAGCTTTGCCGGAAAATCCTCAAATGCTGAATGCAAAATGGAAATTGATTTCAAGAGAATATCAGCTTATACAAAGCTGTGAATTGATAAATCAGGACAGTGACTGGATACAGAGATATTCCCACAGGGGATGTGACTTTTTTAATGAGTTAAAAGAACAGGGAATTGATATTTTTCGTTATGACATACACGAGCTTAAATCATCTTTCGGGCTGTCAGGTATATATAAAGACAGGTCACCCGTTGATTGTAAGGCATTGCAAAGCGCATTAAAATACCGATTCGGATTTAAGGAATTGCCTTCTAACATGCTTCCAGTTTCACAGCTGGAAGCTATTTTGGGGGCGTATCTCGGTATAATCATGGCATCGGATAAAACAGGATATAATGCAAAAATAAAGGCCAATTACAATGATATAAGTGTTATAGGTTTAGATATTTAGATTGAAAAGAAAAATTTTTCTATTGGTGAAATAATAAAAATAAACATGTTAAAACTTAGTATTATTAACTATTTTAGTCTATTTTGAGAATTTGCTATATATGTTACATAATAAAACAGTTGAAAATAAAAAATCAGCATATTATAATTCATTTACGGACATGTTAGATGTCTTTGAAAATAGAATAACGTGATATGGATCGTAGCCCTGTGAGCGAGAGCGAACGGTTTTAGATTAAGACCAAACTAAGCTACAATTCAAATGAAAATTGAATAATATGGTATGGGATCGTAGCTCAGTTTGGTTAGAGTGTCTGCCTGTCACGCAGAAGGTCGCGAGTTCGAGCCTCGTCGGTCCCGCCATTAAATAAAAAAGTCACCTTTGGGGTGGCTTTTTTGTTTAACAAGAGGAACGAGAGGCTAAAAAGTTGCATTAGTTTTTTAAAAAACTCACCCACACTAAAGCCTCGTTGACCTCAGCCCTTGGCGAACTTTGTGAGCCTTAGGGATGAAGTCCCTACCTGGCGGTCCCGCCATTAAAAAAGAGCCTTTTAAGGCTCTTTTTTTTAATACATTTTTGAACTTTTATATTTATATAAGTCCCCATAAACCAGTTAATAAAATATTTTTAGGAGCTTTCACCTCTTCGTCAAGTACAGTAAATAGAGCTTTATCAAATACTTTTAAATTATGTAACCCTGGCTCACCTGTTCCCCAAAGAAGAATATTTTTTGCGTCTTTATAAGACATTTTATAAGGATTATCTGCGTTAGCAATATTTTGTGTAGTGCTATATTTTTGTCTAAGTTTATTTACTGCTGCTTCATCCCATAAACCTGCGCCAATATTGCCATTATTAACTTTCACTCTGTACATACCGTTAGGTAATTTCATTACATTATAATTCCCAATAATTTCAAATTGTGCAACCATAAAACCAACCTTTCATCGAATCATAAATATAACTAACCTTATATTTATAAACTATTTCGTTAAGTATAAATTGCCATATCATGATCAGAGGATATCATATCATATCATATCATATCCTCTGTCCTAACTGGATTTGAGATTAACAAAATTTGTATTTACAAAAGTTAATATTTATAATAAATTACGATATTAGCTCAAATTCTTTAAGAATTTGAGCTATCTTTAAAAGTTGATTAAATTTATAATAACTGGATAAATTGTTTGCATAACTTTGAACTAACAGTTCGAACCTGGAAGCGTCAGTTCCGCCATTATTAAAAAACTCCACTTTATGTGGAGTTTTTGTTTCATGTTTCGGATGATTAGTGTCGAGAACTCTACAAAGTCAAAGCCCGAGAATAAAGTAGGTCGGATTTACAAATCCGACAAAATTATTTGTCAGCATAGTAATGCTGACCTACTCCTAATAGTATAAAAACCGTATTATATTATAAATTCTTCGTTTACTTACAAATCTTCTTTAGATTTTTGTTTCTCTTTCAGTCAGTATATTAAAACAATTTTTTATTTATTGTTGATTATATATTTTTTCTTCTTGCAAGATGTAAAATGAGCAATTTGTTTATGGTTATAATCTTTTAATTTTAAATTTAAAAATCAAGTATACAGACAGGGCTAAAGTATATAGTTCGTGTTTCAGCTCGACAATAATCATTACTTCAATTCTTCTGCTTTGTACACAGAATAACCTTCATAATGGTAACTTGCATCAAGGCCTTTCATATAGACTTCTCTGCTACTGATTTCTGTAGTTAATGCTTCTTTTAAAAGGGCTTTTATTTCCACGCTTTTAATTGGACTTCTTTCCATTGCCAATAGATAATCTTCCTTGTCTATTTTGCTCCAATCAACAACTTGCCCTAACTCTTTTTTTAAAATCAAATCAAGCCAAATTCTTGCACTTCGACCATTACCTTCTCTAAAAGGATGGGCAACATTCATTTCTACATATTTTTCAACAATCTCATCAAAATTAGATTGCGGCATATTGTCAATGTGTTCTAATGCACATTTGAGATACATAACAGGTGCAAATCTAAAATTACCTTTTGCAATATTTACAGTTCTTATTTCTCCTGCAAAATCATAGATTTCATCAAACAAATATTTGTGAATAAAAGCTAGAGATTCAAATGTTCCAACTTTCAAATCGTAAATAACCTTGTTCTCAAAAAGCTCTATTGCCTTAAGCTTACTTATTTTTTCTTCTACTCTAAAAAGCTCTGTTGAATCAGTTATTCCTAATTTGTTTTCTAAAGTCATAATTACCCCTATATGACTATTCTATCATAAAAATTGTTAATTAGTTTGCTTATCTTTAAAGAAACTATAGATATATAATTTGTTTGTAAATTTTGATAATATCTCTTCAACAAAAGTTCGAACCTGTGAGCGTAGTTCCAGCAATTATCAAAAAGAACCCAAAAGGGTTCTTTTTTGTCTTTTGGACAGCTCTTATTAATAATTTATTTGTCAATAAATTTACTAAAAGTGTAATTACAAATCTTTTTTAGATTCTTGTTTCTCTTTCAGATTCCGGCGCAATTCGAGTATCCTGTCAAAGTCAGGAGCCAGTGATAATTCAAAGCTGAATCTTGGGTTCCTTCTGTAAACCTCGTGGTTGTTGTGCATCAACGGAATACCCCAGTATAATCTGGCGGAAGCATCGGCCGGAAGTGCAATTCTTAAACCAAAACCGCAGCTGACTATGTAATCATCAGAGTTGTAGCTTCTTGCTCCGGGACCTTCGCCTTTAAACGGATAAATACCGGCGTGGTCGATAAATAGAACACCTTTTATGTATTTGCCGAGGAAAGAAACTTTTCTTTTTTCTCCGTTCTTTTTGTTTTTCAGCGTAATCGACTGCGGCGCAAGAGGAAAAACAAGCTCTCCGCTTAATATATAACCGGAACGGCCTATTAACAAACCTTCCGAGTAACCTCTGATTGTAGCTAGACCGCCTGCTTGAAACTGGTCTATGTAAGGCATGACATCGGTAGGTGAATACTGGTATGAAGCTCTGAATTGACCTACGATTCCATGGCTGAAATCGTGTAGCCTGATTAAACTTCCTGTGTATTTAAAATATTTTGAATTGTCATCAAATATAGGGAATGCGTGGTATACACCCTGATTTAAGTACCAAATGCCTCTTTTAGAATCATATCTTGCGCTTAACGCTGTTTCCGCACTGGCTATTTTGTCTGTGTAAAGACTGAAATCACCGAATCTTGTGTTTGCCTGCTTGTAGTTGATTGCGGTGTAGCTGGTCAATTCAAAGTTCGGTTTTCTAATAAGCGGGTGTGTATAGTACAAAGAATATGTGTATGAACGGCTTTTGATATCAAATATTTCATAAGGGCCTTCGCCGATATTTGCAAAGCTGGATGAAAATGTAAACCCGACCCTGCCGTCATACTTGTTTACGGGAATATTGTAATCAGCAAAAGGGGTCACTGAGTATCTGCTCACATAGCTGCCTATTGACAATCTGTCACGCTGCCCGAATAAGCTGTCTGCTGCCAGCATCAGCCCGCCTCTGAGCTCTCCTATAGTTTTTCTTCCGGCATTATCCATCAATGCCACTACATGGAAAGGATTTTTTTCTTTAGCCTGAAGGTTTATATCTGTTGTTGCTGTCGGTTCGGCAGAGGGAAGTCTTACTTATAATACGGATAACAAACTTGATATCGGTGAAAAAGGAATTATTGCTTCCGACAAAGATGTAATAATAAACTTTGATAACGGAACAAACAGTTTTAATGCAAGAACCAAGTCTGTTAAAGTATCAAGATTGTTATTTGGTATACCTATTACTGACACCAATGAGAGAAGTAATATAACTAAAAATTACCAAAATGCAATGAATTTGGACGGCGAAGTTTCAGCCGGTATCGGTTCACAAAAATACATGCAATAGACAAAGACGGAAATATTGTTAAAGATTCATTAAAAGGCTTTAGCGATAAAGATTATAAACAGGAAGAGGCAGGAAATAAAACTTCTGCCGAAGTTACACAAGATGCAATTGACTCTATAGAAGTTCAGCAGGATTATTTAGAATCCCAGCTTGCAGCGCTCGAGGAAGATAAGGCAGCAAATCAGGAAAAAATTGAGTATTATCAAGCTCAAATTGCTGAACTTCAAGAAATTATAAATAATTATAAAAATACTGAAAGAATTTCAGAAAACGAAGTTAATACATCTATAGAAAATAATATAAAAAATAATATCGTTTCAAAGGCCGGCACCGGTGCTGATGGTTCAAGTCTGCCGGCAGATGCCTATACAAAAATACAAGAACAGTACGAAAATAAAATTGCAGCAGCAGAGAATAACTATAATGCTGTTATAACCGATGCTAATAAAACTCAGGAAGAAAAAAATGATGCATTTAACAAGTATCAGGAAAACATTAATAATGCACTTAAAAATGTATTAAATGAATATAGATATACATATACGATAACTGACAGTGAGGGTAAAACAGAAACAAAAGAAACAGTATTGAGCCCGTCTCAAATAGATAATATTCTTGCTTTTGTCGAACAAGAACATGGTAAATATTCAGTTGATTCAAACGGTATGGCAATGTATAACGGTAAAATTGTAGACAATGATTCTTATAATACAGCTATATCTAATGTAGAAAACCAAATAACGGATTTGAAAACCCAACAAGAAGTTTACTCGAAGGCAAATGAGCAAATCGCTGAAAAAGCATTTGATTTGAGCAAACAAATTTCTGATTTAGATAAACAAATAGCTCACTTAGAAGATAATCCGCTTGACGGAATAGAAATATCAAATGCGTATATTGAGTTTGATGATATTATTACCCAAACACCAAAAATAGAAATCACAGGTATCACAAAAGATAACCTGAGTGGTGATGGCGAGTTTAAAATTTATCTCCCGGGATTGACTATAGACAATTATTCCAACAGTGATTTGATTTTCAATGTTGTTAACCTTGCCGCTAGAGAAAACGGCGGATTAACAATAGGCGGAGTAAGCTTTGATTCTTATCTTGATACTGGTAAACCAATTGCTGACAAGGTTCTATACGTAACAGAAAGAAATAATGATGCGATAAAAGATAATACAATTACAATAAATAATTATTTTGACCATAACAATCCGCTAAATGCAGGTAAAAATCCATCTGATATTATTTTTAATAATATAGTTTCAACATCTGACTTAATCGATATCTGGAATGAAAGCGGAGATATAACCTTCAAAAATGCGCTTACTTCTGACAGAAAGAGTATAATCGCAGCTCAGGGCAATATTGTATATGACAATCAAAATACTGATTTTGCTCTTAATAAGGCTGATGACAGAGTTATCGCAGGACAAAATATTACAATTAATGCAAATAATATTAAAAACAACGGTACAATTAAGGCAGGTCGTGATGTCAGAAATATCACCATCACAGATGATATGCTCAATAACCTTGTCTATGACCCGACAACAGGCAAGACAAATCTTATTAGCTTAGGCGGCAGTGACAAGTCTGCTTATCTCAATGACAACGGCAATAACATAAAAGCTATCTACGAAGACGGTAAAATTAAATTGTTTGTTACATCTCAAGATGGCGGCAATATTGACTTAAACGGTACTGTCACAGGCAGCGGAACCGTATCTTATACTAACGGTTACAGTGAGGTTAAAGTTACCAATAATACTGATAAAACACTTGTTATAAACGATTTTAATAACAACAAAATGAACGGATCACTGGATAACGCAGCAGATACTCTGACAGTAAATAAACTGGGCAAAGATTCTGCTGTTACAACAATAGTTTCCAATGGAAAAATAGAAACATCAGGTGTTATCCAAAACGGCAAAGACGCTTTAAACAATCCGTCCAATAACAGCGTGCTTACTTTGCAGTCAGAAAACGGTGTTTTAATTAACGCTCTTAATGACGGGCTTGGAAACAGAATAAATACTATTGATTCTGTCGGCTTGTTAAATGTTGTAAACAATAATGCTTCATCTGTAACAATTGACGGTACTGTTCAAAATACAGGTGATATTAAGATACAAAATTCCGGTGCAGACGGCCTTGTTATAACCCAAAATGGTGTTGTCAACAACAATGACGGTAATATAGAACTCGTAAACAACGGTAATGAAGGTATAGTTGTTTCAGGCACTGTGTATAATGCAAACGGTTCAATAAAACTTGACAACCAGAATACTCAGGCAGGAATACTTCTTGACAGCACAGGCTTTGTTCACAATGATAAAGGCGGAGATATAACAATCCAAAATATTGGCGCAAACGGTACTGTTATTCAGGGTATTGTTCAGGCAATAGTTGATAAAATTAATTTAATAAACTCTGATTCTGATATCCTCATCGGTGACGATACAACTAATGACAAATATCTGAACGCTTTAAATAATGATATAAATATAACAATAACAAATGGTGATTTATTGAATTCCGGCGTGGATAAAACGTTAATAACAGCAGGTAAAGATTTAAATATCAGCGTCACAGACGGTGATATCGGAACAACCGATAATGCGATTGCCGGTAAAAAACCGGGATTTGGCATAAATGCTTCAACAAGGGATAAAACAGAATCAATAAATATCAACGTAAAAGGTAAAATCACTGCCAGTGCAGAAAATAATACAAAAACGGATGACAGACTCATCAACCTTACCGCAAAAGATTCGGATATGAAACTTAATCAGATAAAAGCTGACGGAAATGTCATTCTTACGGCTGCCGAATGGGATACGGAAGACAGAAATCCAACACCCGGAGAATATGATCCGGAAAACTATTTTACCGGATATTCAATTATTAATGCTGCAGATGATAAAACACAGCCAAATATTGTCGGCAAGAACATATCTCTAATTTCGAGCAATGATATAGGTTCATCAGATAATTACGTAACCTATGAACAAACAGGTACGGACAATGATTACTTTAGCGCAGAGGCAGAAAATGACCTCTATGTACAAGGTATGGGTGATAAATCCAATATCTGGCAGCTGATATCAAAAAGAGGTAATATTGCTTTATCATTTGACGGTGATTCCGTAATAAGAGAACTTACAAGCGGAAAAGATATTCAGATAGTAAGCAAAGGTAAAAATCTCACTATTTATGATATAGGCAGAGTCAGCCATATTCTTGATCCTATGGATGACATTCTCTATCCTCACGACAGAATCGAACTCTCATCTGTTGTCCCTGAAACTGTTAATATCGCAGTTTTAGATGCCAAGGGCGGAGAAGATGCTTATTCAACATTAAATATATATAATGCATTTGTTAAAGGTACAAATGATGATAAAGCAGACGTTACATTAAAAGCGGATAAAATAATTGCTCATGCGGCAGAAGCAGCAGACTCGGTTATTTCAAACGCTGCAAGACCAAATGGATTTGATGCAAGTGAGGGCAGAGATTATCACGATGATTTGAGTGATGATACATCTGAAATCCTTTTTGCAACAGGTTTTAATACATCAGGTGACGGTGCTCAGCTTACTTTTGATGTAGGCGGGGTATCACCGGAGCTTGTTGCTGCAGTGAATGAAGATATTAACGGCAGAAGCTACAACAGTCAGGAGGTAATTGAACCTGTATATATCTTTAACAATGAATACGGATTTAAAGATACTGTATATAAAGCAAACGATGTTACTTTGTCATTGAATTCATCTTCCGAATCACCTGCAGATAACAGAGGTATGTATTTTGACAAACTGTATACAGACAATGCATATATTGATACAAAAGATTTGAATCTTGATTTAAAAGATGCTTTTGTTACTAATTATGCTGAGTTCAGAAACGGTAACTTGAATGCTGATGCAGGCGGTCATATTGTTGGTGACGGATACAGATGGCTGACAATTGTTGACAACGATTATCAAAGAAATCTTTCATCAATATACGGAATTAATTTGACATCACAGCTCTATACAAAACTTACCGGTTCTTTCGGCTTGCATATGGGTAATTATATAAGCCAGCTGACAAAAGCACCTGTTGTTTATTACAATCCGTATGTTGTTGTTAATATTCCGCAGACGGAAAACAGTTTCTACAGATTGACTTACAAAGATGACAAAATCCAAAAAACTACAACAACACCGGAATTTGAAGATATAAACAAAGATACATATAAACCGACCAAACGTCAAAATATCAGATTCTCACTCGGTAAAGACGACAAAGAGGTGCAAATAGCAAACAGACGTATTATCAGCATTATAGATATTTCAAAAGGCGGCCTTGCCATAGAACATGACGGTTCTTTGAAAAAAGGCGAAGAGTTTGTTATTAATCTGACTTATCATGATGTTACGGCATCGCCAGAGGTTCGTGTAGTCAGAGTTAACGGAAACAAAGCAGGATTGCAGTTTATAAATCTTGATAATGCTACAGCAAACAAAATCCTTTACATAAACCTGTCGGCTTCTAAAGAGAATACTGATATAAATTCTTCGAATAAAGCAACTATGATTATAGAAAAATTGTAAAAATGCATATAGTCAGTTAGTTTATACGATAGTTATACTAACTGACTATATATGAAACTAACGGTAGCTTTATGACTTTAGCCGGAATCTTTTCTAAATGCAACTAATTTAGTAAAAATTGTTTAGAGACTTTTTTTATTAAGAAAAATGCTGCTGTAATTTTTCTAAAAATAATTTTGCCGCAGGAGAAAATACCTGATATTTTTTCCAAACAATATCAAGACCTGATTCCAGCCTTGGTGATAAAGGTCTGAAACACAGATTGCTGTTTGTTGTATTAATAAGTTTATCAAGTGTTACTGCATACCCCATGCCTGCTTCAACCATAATGGCTGCGTTATAAACAAGATTGTATGTAGCAACAATATTGAGTTTTTCAAACTCTTCACCAAACCAATCCAAAAATCCGCTGTCAGCAGAATATTTCTTTGACATTTGTCTTGATGCAATCAATGGTGCGCCTGTCAGGTCATCCAGAGAAGCCAGCTTTTTGCCGGAAATAGGGCTGTCATTCCTTGCAATAATACCCCACACATCTTTATCGGGCAGCGTTATATTGTCGTATTTTGATAAATCTATAGGCTGAATAAGCACACCAAAATCAAGGAGACCTTTGTCCAATTTTTCCGTAACATCTTCTGCATTACCGCTATAGATATGAAATTTTATTTCCGGATATTGTGTTTGAATTTCTTTCATAACTTTTGCGATATGTTTCATCGAATCAGTTTCTCCGCATCCAATGTATATATCACCCTGGATTATATTGCTTATGGATTGAAACTCTGCTTCGGTCTTTTCAACCATTGTTACAATTTCTTCTGCTCTTTTTCGCAGCATCATTCCTTCAGGAGTCAAAGAAACTTTGTATTTTCCTCTTATAAGCAGTTTTTGACCCAGCTCTTTTTCCAGATCCTGCAATTGTCTGGACAGTGTCGGCTGTGTAAGATGTAATGAATTTGCTGCAGCTGTTATGCTGCCTTCTCTGGCTACTGTTAAAAAATATCGTAAAACCCTGATTTCCATTTATTTGCATCCTTATAATATGTTTTGTTTGTTATGTATTGATAATGTGTATTATGTACAAGTTTGTTTTATTCTACATTTCTGTAATTATGCCTGTCAAGCATTTTTAGTTATGTAATATAAGTATTTGCTATTTTGGGATAATGGTAAATAATGAAGAATATGCAGGAGAAATTATCTTGAAAACCTTTAATTCCCAAATTCTTCAAAACCTCAAAGATGCTGATTGCGATAGTGTTTTAATTGAGCAGTTTTTTAATCTTGAAAAAGAAAACAAAATTTCGGAACAAATTAAACTATTAAAAAAACATAAAACTAAATTGTTAGACAATTTGCATAAATATCAAAAACATATAGATAATCTTGATTTTTTAATATTTAATCTTGAGCAGACAAAAAAATAATAGGAGTAAAATAATGGAAATATTAAAAGTAATTACACCCAGAGGTCTTGAACTAAAAGGTGCAATCTTCGGCGATAATACCAATGATATTGTTCTTGTTATGCTGACAGGAATTTGTTCCAATGTTTTTCAAAACGAGCTTTTGTACACAACAGGAAAGCTCCTTGAAAAAAACGGCATTACCTGTATCATTGCTCACGCGCATGACTCTTTTTCCTGTTTTGCATACAGCGATTTTTCCATAGGAAAGCAAAGACATGCCGGCACTTTCAACGATGATTTTAATATGGTTTACGAAGATATTGAAAGCTATGTGAGATACGCAAAAGAAAAAATGGGTTTTAAAAATATTGTGCTTGCCGGTCATTCTCTAGGTTCCAATAAAATAATACATTATCTTGGAAACACTCCTGATGACTTTGTAGATTATTTTATTGTTTCATCCCCTGTTGATATTATGCACTGGTGGCAGGTTATGCCAAATATCGACAAATGCTTTGAAATGGCACAGGATTGGGTCAAAAATGGCAGAGGGGACGATATCCTTCCGTTTATGTTCGGCGGATTTTCTCCGATGACAGCCAATAGTGTTTTAGGATTTTACAATGCGGAAAATCTTAAAAACTGTCCTGTGTTAAGTAAACAAGGCGAAACAGATTCTTTGTATAATATAAAACCTAACGGAACCTTTTTAATAGGCTCAAAAGACTCTGTCACAGGCGACAGCCCCAAAGGGTTTATGGAAACGCTTAACTCATGGACAAAACACCCTTCCCGTAATCAGGTAATTGAAGTTAAAAACGCTTCTCATATCTTTTTTGGAAAACACAACGAATATGCTGATGTTGTTTTAAACTGCGTAAAATCTTTTCTTAAAGAACAAGACCTTGTGCCGGTTTAGGCAATAGTTGCAGACCTTAATATCTTTAAACAGTAGATTATCTTTTATGAGGAGATATTTATGAAAAAAAGCATAATAAACCAAACATTTGATGAAGAACGCTCTTTGTATAACATAAAAAATACAGAAGTTTTAAACTGTAAATTCGAAGGCCCTGCTGACGGAGAGTCTGTTTTAAAAGAAGGCAGAAATTATACAGTCAAAGACTGCTCTTTTTCTTTAAGATATCCGATGTGGCACGCAAATAAATTTGTTTTGCAGACTTCTTCAATGGATGAAAAAACAAGAGCGCCTCTGTGGTACTGCAAAGACGGCAGTATCTTAAACTGCAATATCAACGGCATAAAATGCCTGAGAGAGTGCAGCGATGTCAAAGTGGACGGCTGTAATATTGTTTCGCCTGAATTCGGCTGGAGATGTAAAAAATTACAAATATCAAACTCAACAATAGACTCTATGTATTTTTTGTTTGAGTCAAAAGATGTTGAGATTGAAAACCTTACTATGACAGGAAAATATTCATTTCAATATATGAAAAATCTTCATATTAAAGATTCAAACCTTGATACAAAAGACGCCTTCTGGCACAGCAAAAATATTGTTGTTGAAAATTCCATCGTAAAAGGCGAATACTTAGGCTGGTTCTCAGAAAATTTGACCTTTATAAACTGTAAAATTATAGGAACGCAGCCTCTGTGTTACTGCAAAAATTTAAAACTCATAAACTGTGAGATGGAGGCCACAGACCTGTGTTTTGAATACTCTGATGTAGAAGCTGATATAAAAGGACACATTGATTCTGTTAAAAATCCAAAGTCAGGCACTATTGTTGCTGATTCTGTCGGCGAAATAATATCAGAAGATGCAATCATGAAATGCACAGGACAAGTCTTGATAAGAGAACAAAAACTTTCGGCATAGGAAAACAAAATATGAATAACAATCAGATTAATATGGACGAATTTTATAAACACGTGTCAGAAGGCCGGATTGTAGAAGCAGAGTCAGATATGGGACTTGCCTTTCATGAAATGGCACAAAAGGCATTAAAAATTACAACAGAGCTTAACAATAAATACCATGCGCCAGAAGAAATAGTTGAAATTTTTTCAAAACTTACCGGAAAAAGTGTGGACAAATCTTTTAGAATGTTTCCGCCTTTTTATACGGATTGCGGAAAAAATATCACTGTGGGCAAAAATGTATTTATTAATTCCTGCTGTAAGTTTCAGGATCAGGGCGGAATTTTTATAGATGACGGATGTTTAATCGGACATAATGTAATTATTACAACGCTAAATCACCTGATGCAGCCGTCTAAAAGGCACTCTATGCAGCCAAAGCCTGTTAACATCGGCAAAAATGTATGGATAGGCTCTAATGTTACAATTGTCCCCGGCGTGACAATCGGGAAAAATGCTATAATAGGTGCAGGCAGCACCGTGGTCAGTGATGTTCCCGAAAATGCAATCGCAGTAGGGTGTCCGTGTAAGGTTATTAAATACATACAAGATGATGAGGTAGAAAATGGTTAAAAAGTTTTTAATTTCATTAGCAGTGTTCACATTAATTATAGGAGGTGCAGCAATGAGTATGGCAAAAAGTAATGATTGGGATAAAACTTTCCCCAAAAGCGACAAGGTTGATATTCAAAAAGTTAGTTTTAATAACAGATATGGAATAACCCTCGTAGGAGACTTGTACACACCGAAAAATAAACCGTCAGAAAAAATGGCGGCCATTGCCGTTGCAGGGCCTTTTGGTGCAGTAAAAGAACAGGCCTCGGGCTTGTACGCACAAACAATGGCTGAAAAAGGTTTTGTAACATTAGCATTTGACCCGTCATACACTGGCGAAAGTTCTGGAGAGCCTCGAAATGTTTCTTCACCGGAAATTAATACAGAAGATTTCAGTGCGGCAGTTGATTTTTTGAGCAATCAAAAGGAGGTTAATCCCGACAAAATCGGTATTATCGGTATCTGCGGATTTGGGGGCTTCGGCTTGAATGCTGCTGCTATTGATACAAGAATCAAAGCCACAGCAACGGTTACAATGTACGATATGACAAGAGTCACAGCTAACGGCTATTTTGATTCTATGGATGAAAAAGCACGTTATGAGTTGAAAGAATCTTTGAATAAACAACGCACAGAAGACTTTAAAAACGGTACTTATGCCAAAGCTCCGGGGCTTCCTGAAAAATTAACAGGAGATGAGCCTCAGTTTGTAAAAGATTACTACGGATATTACAAAACACAAAGAGGCTTCCATAAACGTTCCATAAACTCTAACGGAAACTGGAATACAACAGCATCTCTAGCATTAATAAATATGCCGATTCTTGCCTACAGCAATGAAATCAAAAATGCCGTGCTTATGATTCACGGAGAAAAAGCTCACAGCAAATATTTTTCAGAAGATGCCTTCAAAAAACTAAAAGGCGATAACAAAGAACTTTTGATTGTCGAAGGTGCAAACCACGTTGATTTGTACGACAATCTTGAAAAAATTCCGTTCGACAAAATTGAACAGTTCTTCACTAAATATTTGAAAGAAGGTAAATAATGAAAAAATTATTATTAGTATTTATGGCATTTATACTTACAGGAGGCGCTATGACCATGGCAAAAGAACTCGAACAACCTTTTGCAAAAGGAGAAATCAATCCTTACAACAAATTTTTTACAGGTACTACACACCTGCAAAGGCTTGTTGCAAAAGACGATATCTGGAATTCTTCCATTGCAAACGTAACTTTTGATAAAGGCGCCAGAACAAACTGGCATAAACACTCGGGCGGGCAGATTCTTCTTGTAACTGCAGGCGAAGGCCGTTATCAGGAAAAAGGAAAAGAAATTCAAATCCTTAAAAAAGGTGATGTGGTAAAAATTCCGCCGAATGTTGAACACTGGCATGGCGCAGCACCGAAGAGCGAATTTGCGCATATCTCTATAGAGCCAAATTTGCCGAATAACGAAACTACATGGCTTGAACCCGTAACAGACAAAGAATATAAGTAGGTGAAAATTATGATAAAAAAAATACTGGCGCTGCTTATTGTATTAACGGTTCTACAGAGCTGTGTTTTTGCAAAAGCAGCAAAAAATGAGGATAAAAACATGACAAGAACAGATATTTGCAAAGAAAATTATAAAACACTTTTTGGCGGAGAAGCTTTACCGGCAACAGGCGATGACCCTGAAATGATGGCAATTTTGCAAAAATACATCTTTGGTGAAGTTTTTACTGTGGGCAATCTGGACATAAGAACACGTGAGATGCTTACCGTCACATCACTGGCTGTTCAGCAGACTATGCCGCAGCTAAAAGCACATATTAATGCAGCTTTAAATATCGGAGTAACCCCGATAGAGCTAAGAGAATCGATTTACCAGCTTGCTCCGTTTATCGGCTTCCCGAAAACTTTGAATGCTTTAGGTGTTCTAAACGAAGTATTTAAAGAAAGAGGAATAAAAACACCTCTTGAATCAACTGCAACCGTTAAAGAGAATGAACGCTATCAAAAAGGTTTTGAAATTCAAAATCCTTTATATGGTGATGAAATTAAAGAATCAATGAATAGTTTGCCTGATGATATGGGGGCTGATGTTGCAAGATTTTTGACAGAAGTCTGCTTTGGTGACTTTTATACAAGAAAAGGTCTCGATATTAAAACCAGAGAACTGCTTTTTATTGCAGCTCTTGTTACAACCGGAAATACTGAAACTTTAAAAAGTCATATTAAAGGTAATTTAAAAGCAGGAAACTCAAAAGAAACAATTGTTTCAGCAATTATTCAGTGCCTGCCGTATGTAGGATTCCCTGATACTTTAGCGGCTTTAAGAGTATTAAATGAAGAGTTGAAATAATTTTAAAAGTTCATTATAGAATAAAAAGAAAGAAAGGGGCTCTTCGCCCCTTTCCATTCTAAATGAACATAAAGTCAGTATTTTTAACTGATGTATATATAAAGATTTATTTTTTACAGAAATTGCAAAATAACAAAAAATTGTAATATATTGTTACTTGTTTTCTGATTTTAAAATTTATATCTTTTCCGAATTTTCGTCACCTATAAACCACTCTATAAGCGGTTTCTTTTCTCCGAATGAAAAATTATATCCACGTTCAAAATCAGGATTTGTTAAAAAGTCATAACTTATATTAAAAGCTACCGGTTCTTCTTCTATGCCCGTAGCTTTATATTTTTCGGAAGATATTTTCTCTCCGCTGTCATCTATAACATTTGCATAGTTGTATCCCTTAAAACAGCAGAACGGGACTTTTATTTTTCCGTTTTCATCATATGATAACAATCCGAACGTACGGCAGACAATCCCTCTGTAGTTATATACGGTGCAGGCATCGTTTATCAAAAAAGGACAATCATATAAAAAAGTTTCTCCTTTTTTAGCGTTTTTCTTATCCTGTTCAATTTTCTTGATATTAGACACAATAACTGCTCTTGTGTCATCGTCTAACTGCATTGCACCTTGCATAAGCAAGTCAATTTCAATTTCCGAGTAAGGAAACTCTGCATTTTTGCAGCACATTGCGCACCCTTTTTGGCATGCTATATAAGGTCTTTGCATATCAAAAAATTTCGTTAATTTTTCATCCAAAGACTTCAAATAAATAACATAATTTTCTAACATTGTTTCTCCCTGTAAAACATTGCTATACTAAAAGCAAACAACTTTTTTATTACCGAACCTTGAAAGTTATTTGCTGATATTTTTTTATATTTTTTGATTTAATAATATTTTATTATTATTGCTTTAATAATGCACCAATTTAATAATTTATAATGGATTGTACGAACTCTGGGTCGTAGTGGTTTATAAAGAGACTTTCGCCTTTGTCCAGACTTCTCAAAGTTGCCATATCATCTTTGGAAAGTTCAAAATCAAATATTTCAAAATTTTCTTTCATTCTTTCTTTGTGTGTAGATTTTGGAATAACAATGACATTTTCCTGTGTTAAAAATCTCAACGCAACCTGTGCAGCTGTTTTATTGTATTTGTCACCTATTGATTTCAAAACTTCATTGTTAAAGAAATTGTTTTCGCCTCTTGCCATAGGACTCCACGACATAAGCTGCGTATTGTATTTATCCATATATTCGCGCAAAGTTTTTTCCTGCTGAAATACGTGTGTTTCCATCTGGTTAACCATAGGTTTAATTTCAACAAAATTACACAAATCGACAAATCTGTCAGGGAAAAAGTTTCTGACTCCGATTGCTCTTGTCTTGCCGTCTTTATAGGCTTTTTCCATAGCTCTATAGGTTCCGTAATAATCGCCGAACGGCTGGTGGATTAAGAGCAAATCCACATAATCTGTTTGTAATTTTTTCAAAGATTCTTCAATGGACTTTGCGGCTTTTTCTTCGCCTGAGTTTGTTATCCAGACTTTTGTCACAAGAAAAAACTCATCCCGTTTAATCCCGGATTTTTTGATGGCAGCTCCGACACCTTCTTCATTATAATATGCCTGTGCCGTATCAATCATTCTGTAACCGACATCAATAGCGTCTGTTACGCATCTTTCGCATTCTTTCGGGTCAACAAGAAATACCCCGTAGCCTAAAATAGGCATTTCAACACCGTTATTTAATTTTATTGTCTGCATATTTATTCTCCTTTTGTTGGGTAGCTAAATCTTTTTGAATTGATAATATTTATTATGTAAGAATTTATAAAGAAAACAATCTTTTTTATTTGTTCATTTTTTCTTTTTGTTGCGATGCAAAAAGAAAAAACGAACCAAAAAAGAAAAACACGCTAATTAAAAACAGACTCTAATGCATTTATCTCCAAAATTTTCTAAACGCTTACGCTAACGAAAATTTTGTTCGTAAATACAAAGAGTCTGTAATTAAAGTTACAACGGCAAAGCCGTAGACACTATGTGTGCAGCTTCGCTGCAAATTGTTTTATGTTTTACAGATAATTGTTAAAAAAAGACCTTTGCGTAGTGAATTACAGAAAGTTGCATATACAACATCAAACGAGGTACTGTCCGAGGCACGGGGAAATTATTGCGGATTTTGCGTAGGCTGTAGCGAAGCGAAACGCCGAAGTAACGCCGAAATAGTGAGCGATGTTTTGTTCTGCAAAACAATGCGAACGACTTGAAGGCGTGAAGCAATAATCCAAGACTATAAATATTTTTATTAAAGCAATTTTGACGTGCCGAGTTGCCGAGTCGGGTATATGCTACTTTCTGTTTGAACGAAGCAGCAGGTCGACTTTTAATAATTATCTGTATAAATTTCTGTCGGATTGTCAATGTACGATTGCTTAATGAATTACCCTAAAAATAGCCTATATCGAGATTATTCTCCTTGTAAAATACGTTTTGCCATTGTTGCACCCGCATCATAAGCTTTTTGTAAATCTTTCGGGAACTGTTCTTCTTTATGTTTTAATTTTTTATTTTTATCAAATGTTTCGACAACATATTTGTTATAATCGTTGAATTGATATGTATCATACGCAAAAATTCGCTCAGGTTTTGTGAATACTGTTTCTATCATAAACTCTGTTCTGTTGAACATATCAGGATACATTTGATTAGCCAGTTCTTCTGTAACATTCATTGTATAAATCATTGCTGTTTTAAGCCTTTTGGGGGCAATTGAAGGATAGCCCTGCTTGTATTCAAAAAATGGAAACGTAAGGCGCTCAATAAAACATCTCATCATACCTGTTACATCGCCGCAGTATATTGGACTTGCCAGAACAATCACGTCTGCTTGTGAGATTTTATCTAATAATGGCGTTAATTCATCCGGATATGCACATCTGCCAAAGTCTTTTCCATCTTTTAATTTACACGAAAAACAGCTTCTGCATCCTTTAAAATCAAGGTCATAAAGATGAACAATTTCAACATCTGCACCGTTGTTTTTTGCTCCTTTAGCAAAACTCTCGCACATTTGAGAGGTATTCCATTTCTTCCTCGGTGAGGCATTAATTATATATATTTTTTTTGTCATTATAGTCTCCCTTTTTATTAAAGAGTCTGGAACAGTGTCCTTATCTCCATTACAGCCACTCTTCCGCCCATTTTTGCAATTCGTCTTCCTCTACAGTCACGGGAAAACATTTGCCAGCAAAGACTTTTGCCTTAGGAACAAGGGCTTGCATATTTTTACCGGAATTTCCGATAGGGCTGCCGCCTGAAGTTGCAAAAGGTATAATGATTTTTCCTGAAAAATCATAAGATTCCATAAATGTGTCAATAATAGAAGGCTCTCTGTACCACCATACAGGGAATCCGACAAAAACAACGTTATAAGCCTGCATGTTTTCTACTTTTGAAGAAATAGCCGGACGGCTTGATTTATCATTCATTTCTACAGAACTTCTGCTTTTAGGGTTCTGCCAGTTCAAGTCATCAGCTGTATAAGGCTGTGCCGGAACGATTTTAAACAAATCTGCACCGGTTGTTTTAGCTAATTTTTCAGCTACTTTTTCAGTTGTTCCTGTTGCCGAAAAATATGCAACCAGTACTTTTTTATCTGTCATAATTTCCTCCTTTGTATTTAAACTACAGCCTGTTAATATAACTAAACATCCAGCCAATATTACACAAAATGATAATATCAAAGCATATTTTTTCATTATTTTATTACCTTTCCAAAAAACTTCTCTGCCTGTGTATTGTATAACATAATTTTGCACTATACACTACAGGTCTGTACTACCCTCTTACCCGAATTTGCAGATACTTTATCTTGAAAATATTTTTTCATAACAGGACCCATTATTTTTAGCAATATTATTTTATTATTTGATAGCAGCTATCAGTCAATAGTTTCTCCTTTATAATCTATCGCTTTAACCGTTCCGAGTTTGTGGATATCCTCGTCTGTGCGGTTGCCATAGATTGTAATTTTATTCAATTCTTTTTCGATATTGTTAAATTCTTCATCCGTGAGAATAATATCAGCTGCGCCAAGGTTTTCTATTACTCTTTCATCTTTTCTCATACCCGGAATCGGTACAACGTGAGGATATTTATGAAGCATCCATGCTAAAGAAATTTGAGCCGGAGTAATACCCTTTTTATTTGCGACTTCATTTAACAAATCCAATAGCGGCTGATTTTTCTCAACGTTTTCTGGTGCAAACCTTGTGATTACTCGTCTGACATCATCGCCTTTATATTGAGTGTTTTTATTATATTTGCCGCTTAAAAATCCGCTTGCCATAGGCGAAAAAGCTACAAATCCGATATTTAACTCCTTGCACAGAGGTATAACGTCTTTTTCAAACATCCGCTCCATCATTGAATATTCGCTTTGAATAGCTGTCAACGGAGTAACTGCGTGGGCTTTTTTAATCTGTTCGGGTGTCGACTGTGACTGTCCCCACGCACGGATTTTGCCTTCTTTAATAAATTCGCCCATCCAGCCTGCAACTTCTTCCACATTAGAATCTAAAGGCACTCTGTGTTCATAATAGATGTCAATATAATCAGTTTGTAGTCGTTTTAAAGAAGCATTCAGAGCATTAGTAACACCTTTTTTGCTAAGTTTACCTTCAGGAATTTCCTGCTCCGGCTGGAATACAGGAACAAATTTTGTTGTAAGTATAATTTTATCTCTGAAAGGCTTAACCGCTTTGCCTACGAGAGTTTCGTTTGTATAAGGACCGTAAGCTTCTGCCGTATCAAAAAGTGTGCATCCTAAGTCAAAAGCTTTGTGCATAAGTCTAATTGATTCTTCCTCGGTCGGTATCGCACCGTAACCGTGAGAAAATCCCATACAGCCGATACCGACAGCAGATACTTCAATATCTCTAAGCTTTCTGTATTTCATAATTAATTCTCCTTTATTTCAGATATGGCTTAAATATAGCCGTGAGTTGAACATCGCAAAATTTGTCTGTCCAGTCTAACGGTTCAAATTTTCCGTCTGACATGCACCAGCAAAGCATCATGCCGTAAAGCTCGCTGATTATAATATGGGTTAATAACTCAACAGGAGTATCTTCTTTAAGTTCCTTTGCATTTTTCAGGATACTTTCAAGCATTTCGTAATCATAGAACCATTTTTTGCTGTCCATTGTTTCCGGTACATTATTCGGGTCAATTACATTTCTTATCCACTCTCGACAAATTTGTATCCCGCAAAATTCAACCTGTTCCATAAAACGGCGAAAATAATGCCTGAGTCTGTCAAACAATTCAGCATTTTCCATTTGTTCAAGTTCATCAGTAATTTCTCCAAACGGCGTTCTGCTGATTTCCATAACAATATCTTCTTTGCGTTTAAAATAAACATAGAAGGTACCTTTTGCAACACCGGCTTTTTTTGTAATATCTTCGACATTAATTGCGTCAAAGCCTTTTTCTTTAATAAGCTCCAACCCTGCGGATATAAGTTTTCGTTTAGTTTCAATGGCTGATTTTTGTCTTTTATTCATTAAATCACCTGTTTTGCTTTTCAAAAATCAGTATAACTATTTATTGACCTAAAGTCAATGACTCATGGTCAATTATTTATTTTCTATTTTAAGAAAAATTTACTGTTATAATACATGTATGTTTTCAAACAGCGATATAAGTGAAATAAAAGCACAATCAATCAGATATTTAATAACGGGCGGCTGGAATACTGTCTTTGGTATTGTTGTATATGCTTTGCTTATTAAACTTTTCGGGGAAAATCATTACCTGTTGTTAGCTGTTCTGTCTAATATTATAAGTATTACAAATGCCTATATATGCTACAAAATTTTCGTTTTTAAAACAAAAGGAAATATCCTGAAAGAATATTTGAAATGCTATGTTGTATATGGTATTTCTATGCTTATGGGACTTTTAATTTTGTATATTTTTGTTGATTTGATGCATATTTCACCGGTAATAAGCAACATTATTTCAGTTTTGCTGCTTACTGTTGTCAGTTTTATCGGGCATAGATATTTTTCATTCCGGACAAAAAACAAGTAATTATTTACTGTTTTTTTCATCTATTGCAGAGATTATTTCATAACAGATGTCGTTATAAGGAGTTTTTATATTATATTTTTTTCCTAACCTGGATATGCAGCCTGCAAAAATATCGACTTCTGTTTGTCGTTTTGCCTCTATATCCTGCAGCATTGATGTTTTTGTTTCCGGCAGCATTGTCTTTATTACATTTAAAATCTCAGGTATAAGTGTTTCTGTGTTTTTAACACCTTGAGCTTTTGCAATAAGCTGTGCCTCTTTCATTAGATTAATAGCAAAGCTATTAACTTTTTCGTATTGCTGAAAGTCTCCATATGATGCATTTAATACAGCAGAGGCTTGATTGTATCCGACATTTACAAGAAATTTCCACCACATGGAATATTGCATATCACAAGGTATTTCATAAGGAATTTTTGCTCTGTCAAAAAGCTGCTGTACAAGTTTAACTTTTTGAGACTTTGTTATATTTTCTTTTTCGCCGAATACCGTTTTAAATACACCATCGTGAATTATGTTTCTGCCTATTCTTGTACTTGTGTGTCCTATATAGTATGAATACAGAATTTTATCCCGTCCGTATGCTTTTGCGACTTCTTCTTCACTATTGATACCGTTTAGCAAAGACAAAATTATTGTATCTTTGGATACAAAATTTTTTATTTGAGATAAAGCCTCTTTTAACCCTGAATTTTTCGTTGCAATAATAATCAAATCAGCCGTAAAATCGCTTTTATCAGGTGTTATAAAATCAAATTTATATTCTTTGCCGTTAAAAATTGTCGGATTATTTTTATATTTTTCTATTCTTTTGCTGTCAGCAAGAATTTTTATGTTTATATTTTTTGTCTGTGAAAATTTTACGGCATATATTGTGCCTATAGCACCTAGACCGCATATAATTACATTATTAATCTGTTTCATAATTTATTTTATTGTAAATGACGCATTTACTACAGCGTTGATTTTTTTGTCTTTTGCATTTGTGTTATAGATTCCGTAGTCAGACACATCTGTTGAATCTTTTGCAACGATTTGGAACACCCCCATTTTAGCGGAATTCATTACACCTATGTGACCGCCTGTGCTTTTTACCATGCTCTGCGCTCTTTGTTTTGCGTCTTTTGTTGCTTCAGCGAGCATTTTAATCTTTAACTCATTCAGGTTTGAAACATAGTATTCAACCATATTAGAGGTTAATTCTACATTTTTGTCCACAAGTTTTACTACATCCTGCGATATCTTTGTTACAGCGTCAACATTTTTTGAAGATACTTCTACATTCTGAGATAGTCTGTATCCGTCAATTTCATTTGAATCATAACCGTTAGCAAGTTTTTTGTATACAGGGTATGAAGATACCGGAGTAAACTTTATGTCTTCTTCTTTCATACCAGATGCAATCAGAAATTCTTTTACATTATTTTTATCTGCATTTATTTTTGCATAACCGGATTTTAAATCTTTGCTTCTTGTCTCGTAATAAGCTTTCCACACGGCAAGATCAGAGGAAATTTCCTGTGAGGCTGAGCCGGTTACAGTTATTGTTTGATTCTGAAGTTTTTGATAAGAAACTACAGCATGAGAAAGAATAAATGTGGAAATCATAGCTCCTAATGCAATAACTATACCCAAAAGTATTATCTGATAATCTTTTATTTCTTTCATTATTAACTCCTTTACTAAATTTTATATAAGTATAATCTATTTTTTTATTTTTTGCTATTATTATTTTATGTTTAGACAAATAGCACCTATAATACTTTTAACAATATCAAATATTTTTATGACCTTTGCATGGTATGGTCATTTGAAATATAAAAACACAGCGTTATGGATTGTGATACTTGTAAGCTGGGGTATTGCTTTTTTTGAATACTGTTTTCAGGTGCCGGCAAACAGAATAGGCTACGGATATTATGATGCAGCTCATTTAAAGACAATACAGGAAGTTATTACTCTTGTTGTGTTCTGCGGATTTTCTGTTTTTTACCTCAAAGAAGAACTTAAATGGAACTATATAGTAGGCTTTTTATTTATAGTTCTTGCTGTATTTTTTATATTTAAAAAGTGGTAATTTCATATATTCTAGTGTCGCGGTTGCCGCCGGCTCACCTATTTAAATGACACTTAAAATTTTTGAAATTACCACTTTTAATTTTGTGTTAAATTTTATTTCTCTGCAGCTTCTTCAGCCGGTGCTGCTTCTTTGTCATGACAGGGGCATTTGCAGTCAGCTGGTTCAGCTTGACCGGAATTGTGGCAGCCGCACTTGCAGTCAGGCGGGCAGGCAGGATTTTCGCAGGGTTCTTTCGGCGGCATCATTGCACCGTGATGAGGACCTTTGGGCGGGCACATCATGTGCATTTTGTCAAATTCTGCTTTTGTTTCATCTTTAATTTTTTGAAGTTCTGCTTTTTGTTCTGGTGTCAGCAGTGCTTCGAATTTTTTCATGCTGTCTTTTCTGATTTCTCTTTCTTTAGCAAAGAGTTCTTCCATTTTTTTCTGTTCTTTTTTTATTTTTTCTCTGTAAGGTGTGATTGCTTTTTTCTCATCTGCTTTAATTTTTTCAAGCTGAACCTTTTGTGACTCTGTAAGATTGAGTCTTTCTTCAAATTCTGTTTTTTTTGCTTCTCTAATTTTTGCATGTTCTTCGGGACTCAAAGGCTTTTTGCACTCTTTCATCGGTGCAGGCTGTCCGTCTTTTTCACAAGGACCTTTTGCAGGACAATTAGCCATTGCAGGTGCTGCAATTATTGCACTCAGTGATAAA
Source organism: Candidatus Gastranaerophilales bacterium (assembly GCA_944324245.1). GTDB lineage: Bacteria > Cyanobacteriota > Vampirovibrionia > Gastranaerophilales > Gastranaerophilaceae > Limenecus. Next base: position 58,194 of record CALUVO010000009.1, read on the forward strand.
GCCATTGTTCCTGTCAACAATGCAGATAATAATGTTTTTTTCATTTAACTCTCCTTTTCTTCCATAATACATAAATTCTGCATTACTATTTTTTATTAAGTTTCTTTACATAAAAAATATTTTCTTAAAATGCCGAATTTGGGTATTAACATTAAGTATAATTATCTTTTGGCATCTGTCAATGGTTCTTTAAAGGCATTTTTTACTTATATGTAATAATTTAGCTGTATTGCAGGTGATAATTAGTGTTAAAGGTACACTGATTATTTCATGAAACTAAATATACCCATGTGGGTTATATATTTTAAACACCGCACCTAATATAGTAGATAATGATTTATAATACTAATTAAACAATAAGGAGTTAGATTTTGGAAAATGCAAAAAAAATTTCTTTGTATATTGTTGAAGATTACAAACTGACAATAAAGTCACTGACTCATGTAATTGAAAAATCTCAAGATTTTGAGATATTAGGTTGTTTTGGTACAGCAGAAGAATTTTTAAAAGTATTTGATTCAAAAAAATCCGATATTGTTATTATGGATATAGAGCTTGGCGAAATAAATGGTCTGGTAGCAACAAAATATATTAAAGAAAATTCTCCTGAGACAAAGGTTGTGATTCTTACTTCCCATGAAAATGATGATGAGGTTATTGCAGCATTAGCGTTGGGTGCAAATGCGTATTGCTTAAAAGATATAGAAACATCGTCTTTGTTTTATGTATTAAAAGAAGTTTACAAGGGTGCACTTTGGCTGCATCCGCATGTCGCAGTGGTTGCTAATCATTTTGCACCAAAGCCTAATCTGCCCGGTGATTTGAATAATCTTTATACTCAAATATCTGAAGATTATAATCTTACAAAAAGAGAACAACAGGTTATTGAATATATTGCAGAAGGCAAGACAAATCTGGAAATTGCGAAATTGATGAATATAAGCAGGCATACAGCAAAGGTACATGTAAAAAATGTACTGTCAAAATTGTCTGTAAGTGATAGAGTACAGGCTGCGGTAAAAGCAGTAAAGTCCAAAATAATTCAATAGGAGAATCGTGTGTTAACCAAAAGAGTGTACGGAAAAATACTGTTTTATTTTATTTTTTTTATATTAATTACTTTTTTAATTAAAAGTCCTTTAATCCATCTGTCTTTAAAAGACGCTTCTGTAATATCTCTTGTAGTGCTCTGGATACATTCTTTAATAGATAAGAGGTATCTTTTAAGCAAACTTTCCCAAAAATTTAACAACCAGAAATCTCTTATTAACAATCTGTTTATTAATTGTCCGAATCTTATATATTTAAAAGACAATAATTTTAATTATATAGACTGTAATCCACAGATGAAAAAATTAATATGTATAGATGGAAACACTGATATTGCTGGAAAAAATGATTTTGATATATTCCCTACAGAAACAGCTGAGACACTCCGTCAATATGATAAAAAAGTTATTGAAAAAGGAGAGATTGTCTCTTATAAAATAGAAAAGAAGTTCTTTACCGGTGAAACAAAAATCTATGATACGATTCTTGCTCCAACAATAAATAAAGAAAAAATTTCCGGTGTTCTGGGCATTATGAGAGATATAACTCAAACAGAAGCATTAAGAGAAAAATATCTTATTAAAAATGCTCAACTAAACAGTATACTTGATAATGTGCCGTTTGTAATTTACCTTAAAGATATTGAAGGAAGAGTAATTGCCTGTAATAAAATTCTTGAAGATTATATAAAACAGCCGGTAAAAAATATTATTGGAAAAAATCTTTCAGAAATGTTTTTACAGGATATTTCTGAAAAAATAAAAAAAGAAGATGCTCAAATCATAAAAGATAAGAAAAAAATATCTTATGAATCGAATTTAAATATTTTTGGTAAAGAAAAATCCTGGTATTCTGTATCAAAATCACCGATATTCAATGACGATAATGAAGTTATTGGAATAATAGTTTATTTTATTAATATAGATGATGAAAAGAAGCTGCAGGCGCGAAAAGAAACATTTGTTGCTACTTTGACCCATGACCTAAAAACACCTACAACCGCACAGATGAATGCAATGAAACTGCTGCTTAACGGTTCATTGGGACCTTTAAATCCACAGCAAAGTGAAATGGTCGAGTTGAGTCTTAATTCAAATATTTATATGTCTAATATGATTTCTACAATTCTTGCTACTTACAAATCCGAAAGCGGCGAAGTTTTGCTTAAACCAGAACAGTTTGATATTACCGAGCTTATTAGTGCAACCTGCAAAGAAATATGCAATCTGGCACGCACAAAAGATCAAAATATTATAGTTAAGTCTTCTATTGATAACCCTTTGATAACAGCAGACAAACTTCAGTTGAAACGGGCTGTCGTAAACCTGATATCAAATGCAATCACATATGGCTTTGACAAAACTGATATTGAGGTTCTCTTAAGAGAGGAAGATAACAGGATATTCCTTGATGTGCTTAACCATTGCAGGTATATTCCTCCTGAACGGATGAAAGAAATTTTTCTTAAATATAAATCAAGCGAAAATGCAAAATTTAATAAAGCAAGTACAGGGCTTGGTCTGTATTTGTCAAAGCAAATCATAAACGCACATTCAGGAGAAATCCATGCAAACAGCTATGAAAATCAGACATGCATATTTGGTTTCAGTATACCAAGAGTGCAGAAACCTGTTCCAGAAGAATCAGGCGTTAATTGATTTTTGTAAGAACTTCGTTCAGATGTTTGCAATTTGAATGAAGCGATAAAAATACTGTTTGTACAGTGTTTATGATTTCGCTTTTTGCCGGAATTTCTTCTGTATTAAAAGGCAAAAAGTATAAATCCATAGGCAGACAACCTTCTTCATTTGGATAAAAATATGTTATATCCAGTTTATGTGCATTTAATGATTCGTAAAATTTAATACGTCTTATAGTATTTGGCTTGCTTTGTTCTGGCTTTTCTACCTCGAGATATATGCCATTGTATTCTTTGGCAAAATATTTTTTTAAATTATCAAAGATTTGGTGTCCGTATCCTCTTGATTGGTATTGTTTCATAACAGCAACATAATCAAGCCAGAGATTTTTGTAATATTTATCTTTAAAAACAATAAAATACCCTATACAAATATCATCAGAAATTGCTGAATAAAGGTTGTAATCATTACCCGAAAGCAGTGAGACAAAACATTCATATGACTTCAATTCGGACATTGGAAACTGTTTTGTCATATCAATGTATACAGTATTAAAAAAGCTGATGTCTTCTTGTTTTATAACAAACATAATCTGCAAACTCAAACAAAATTAATATGTGTATTATAGCAAAATAATACACATAAATATGCTATAATTTTTTTATGAAAAAATTTTTATTCTTTAATGTTAGTTTAGTATTGTGTTTTTGGGGGATTTGGGGTGCAAATATCGTACTATCAGCCTCAATGTTTGATGAAAACGGGTCATATTCAGGAAGCTGGAAACAAATGACAAATGTTACATCTTCCTCCACCTCTTATTCAAATAGATACAAAAGCAGTGATTATTCTTCTTCTGCATGGTATGCCAACAATAGGAAACAACAGGCGCAAAGACAGAATAGCTCCTTTTCAAATGAAAATTATGTGCAAACAAACGCTGTGCCTTTCAGATATAATACGCTAAACTATACAAGGATAAGGAAAGTAAAAGGCGGTTACGGTGACTATAATGCGAAATGCTCAGATATAGGTGATGTAAGCTTTTGTCATTAATATCTAATCTAGTGTTGCAGTTGCCGCCTGCGGTCTTGAAATCAGACGTTCGGAAAAGCGTGGATTCCCCTCACAAGGGGCGTTCCCTCTCTTCGTTCATTCTGCCCCGTCTGATTCCGCTTTCTTGAAATTTCTTCTCGCTCGTTGCTGCCGCTGACTATGCTTTGCTACCGTCTGCTTGCATTCGCTCACCGGGTTTCACCCGTCCGGAATTTCGCTGACCGCAGCCGGCACCTGCTCACTTTTGAATTCTTTTGCCTCTGTGTCGAACAAAAGTTGACTAAATGTCATATTTTAAGAGAGGGGCTAAGTGAGATACGAAGTATCTCCGTGCAGTATAAAAATTGGAAACTGTCTGAGCGTGAAGAAAATCCAAGACGTAGTCGGAGTCAGTTGACGATATGAAATTTATCCGAAAAATCTGTTTATAAAATCAGTAATACCCGCTTGTTTTTTGTTTTCACTGTTATTGAGGCACTGCATAATATCAGTTTCCGCATCATAATTATCAGAATATATGCTACAAGACTTTTCTGTATGTGCGCCCGTAGCGTCAAGCAACGGTGCAGAATCTTTTGGCATATACACACCTCGTGACTTGCTTACATAATTATATTTGGCAAACGGATTGTAATAGTTTGCTGGATTTATCATATTATTGCTGCTCATATTTTTTATATAAGAATGATTTTTTATAAATCAAAATTTTTATAGTAAATATTCTCAAACTTTACAAAACTTAAAATTAATAATATAATGTAGTAATGGAAGAATTGAATTTAAAATGTTATGCGCACCTTGGTGATGCTGTATATGAGGTATTTATCAGAGAAAAAGTTGTCTTGTTGACATCTAAAATGTCTAGAATGCACAAATTAAATACAGCTCTTGTTAGAGCATCTTTTCAGTGTGAATTATTAGATGTTCTGGATCCTCATTTGACAGAAAAAGAGCAGGATTTAATAAGACGTGGCAGAAATTTACCTCTTGGCACTGCAAAAAAAAGGAACCAGACATTGCATCATATGGCTACGGGGTTTGAAGTACTGGTTGGCTATTTACATATGCACGACCATGACCGACTTTTAAAATTGTTTAAAATCATGTCTGATTATATAAATTCAAAAGATCATATAGTAAATGAATAACCTGCTTAAATCGAAAAGCAGGTTATTTTTTATTTTTTGTATATAAATTTTGTTTAGTAACATATTATGCAATATAGTTAGTACCGAATCTTGTCGCACCTAAGAAAACACATTCCTGAAGCATTGCATCCATTGAACGATAAACTTTTCTTGAAGGTTTCTTTTCTGCTTCTTCTACTCTTTGTTTAGTGATTTCATATTGTGCTGCTATTGATAATGTATAATTTGCAAATGGATTTGTTACTACGCTCATTTTATTTCTCTCTCTTAGTCTTGTCTGCCTTAAATTTTGGGTCTCTTATTTATTAGTTACCGTATTTGAATGTTTTTTCGATGCTGGAATCTCTATTCTTTTCCCAGCCCTCAATTTGAGTTGCTGCCATTTTCTGGTTGGTTTCTATTTGTTGTTTCTGAATATCTAATTGTTGTTCTTTTGCTTGGATTTCAGCAAGTTTTGCTTCGAATTGAGCACTGAATGCAGAGCTGTTGACCCATTCGATTACGCCATCAGCAACTTCGCCTTCTTCATCAGTGTTTGCTGCGATGTATGACTGGCTGTATGACATCTGCTGCATTGTGATTGATGCTTCTTCGTTAGCCAATCTTTGGAGCTGATTCATAATTATTGTCAATTGATATTCACAATCTGATTGAATGTTAGTTAAATTTTGTGCTGTTAAATGTGAAATTGCGAAGCCCATCTCTTTATCCTCATTTACTTTATTTATCTCTCGTATATATATAAAGTAAAAAAGTATATAAAAATTGCCTTTTTGATATATACTTTGCTTAATATTTCTTAATAATTATACATGTAAAAAGCTAAAATGCAGTCATATCAACAAAATTAGTTTTACAAAAGAGTATATACTCACATAGAATTATTTTGTTTTATAATTTAGTAGTTGAAATTTTTATATCAAAAAGGGTATGGATATGAATAATACTGTTGTAATCGGTGCACAATGGGGAGATGAGGGTAAAGCAAAAATCACGGATTTGCTTTCAGAAAATGCAGATATAATAATACGTTATCAGGGAGGCTGCAATGCAGGTCATACTGTTGTCAATAACTGTAAGACTTTTAAATTTCACCTCATACCATCCGGTATATTATACAAAAATAAATTGTGTTTTATCGGTGCAGGAACAGTTATTTATCCTGACGTGTTAAATAAAGAAATAGAAAATTTAAAAAAAGAAAATATTGATTTATCCGGTTTAAAAATATCTCCGCTTGCTTCTGTTACAATGCCATATCATATTGATATAGACGGTTATTCTGAAGATACAGCAAAAGGCAAAGAAAAAATAGGCACAACGAAAAAAGGTATCGGTCCTACTTATACGGACAAAGTTTCCCGCCACGGAATAAAAGTTCAGGATTTATTTGACACAGATGGTTTATCCAAAAAGCTGGATATAATACTTCCGTTAAAAAATAAAGAATTAACTCAAATTTATGGTCTAAAACCTTATTCCAAAGAACTTATTTTGGCGCTTTGCCAAAAATATGCTGATATTATAAAACCTTATATCTGTAACGACTGGCAAAAAATATTCCATGATGCAATTCTTCAAAAAAAATCAATTCTTTTTGAAGGTGCACAGGGCGTAATGCTTGATGTTGACTGGGGTACATACCCTTATGTAACTAGTTCCAACCCTGTAGCCGGCGGTGCTTTTACAGGCAGCGGTTTTGGTCCGAGCATGGCAGGAGAAATAATTGGTGTATCAAAAGCTTATATTACAAGGGTTGGAGAAGGTCCTTTTGCAACTGAATTAAATGATGAAACAGGGAAAAAAATCAGAAATATTGGTCATGAATTCGGGACCACAACAGGACGACCGAGAAGAACAGGCTGGTTTGATGCAGTTGTTGCAAAATACGGCGTACTTGTAAGCGGGTTAACATCAATGGCTGTTACAAAACTTGATGTATTTGATACTTTTGAAGAAATCAAAGTTTGTACAGCATACAAAGACAAAAGAACCGGTGAAATTTATGAATACTATCCGACAAATGTGAATGTCCATGAATATCTGGAACCGGTATATGAGACACATTCCGGCTGGTTGACAGATATTACCGGTATAAAAAAATATGAAGACTTGCCGGAAAATGCAAAAAAATATCTTGTCCGTCTGGAAGAACTCATGGGGGTAAGGATATCTATAATCAGTGTAGGGCCGGACAGGCACCAGACAATATTCAGATAATAGAGCTGAGTGAATATATTTATAGAGGAAGTATTTATGTTATTCTTTAGTTTTATTTATAATGCGGTTTTAATTTTTGCGGCAATTGTTCTGCTGCCTGTAATTTTGATTGCGCTTGCTGCTGTTCCAAAATTCAGAGCGGGCTTTTGGACAAAACTCGGTTTTTATGGAAATATAAATTTGGATAAAAACAAAGAAACACTATTCTTCCATGCTGTTTCTGTAGGTGAAGTGAATGCAATCGAGGCTCTTGTCAAAAAGACAAGAGAAGTTTTTCCGGATGTTAATATTGTTTTGTCGACGACTACAAAAACCGGTCAGGAAATAGCACACAAAAAGCTTTCTGATACGGTTAATGCAATAACTTATTTTCCTTTTGATTTCTTTTTTAGCGTACTTGCATTCTTAAACACAGTTAAGCCTGACAAGATAATTATTGCAGAAACTGAAATCTGGCCGGATTTTGTATACCTTGCAAAGAAAAGAAATATCCCTGTGTATATTGTAAATGGAAGACTGTCTCCTCATTCATATAATGGCTACAAGAAGTTTTCTTTCTTTTTTAAACCTGTGCTTGCTCAGTACAAGGGTATTTTTATGCAGACAACTGACGATGTTCAAAGAATTATTGATGTCGGGGCAAATCCGGAAATTACAAAATTTATGGGTAATTTAAAATTTGATATAAAACCGACAATGAATAAAGCTCAAATTACAGAACTTGCAAACGGTCTAGAGCTTAACGGAGCAAAAATGATTGTAGCCGCAAGTACTCATAAAGGCGAAGATGAAATTATTTTATCAGTATTTGAAAAACTAAAGAAAGAATTTCCTTCGTTAAAGCTGCTTCTTGCACCGAGGCATCCGGAACGATATGAAAAAGTAACTGAACTATTGAAAAAGTCCGGCTTTAAATACGGCAAAAGAAGCAATAATGATACATTTGCAGATAATGATATAATTATGCTGGATACAATGGGTGAGCTGATGAAGATGTTTTCAATATGTCATTTTGCATATATTGGCGGTAGTTTTTCAAATACAGGCGGACATAATCCTCTTGAGGCAAACATCTGGGGCAAACCTGTTTTGTCAGGAGATTGTGTTTTTAATTTTAAAGACATATATTCTTATCTTACAAAAACTAATGCGGCAAAACTATGTGCAACACCCGAAGAACTTTTGCAAGAGATGAAAAAACTTATAGAAGATGAAAATTTCTATAAAACTGCATGTTACGATACTTACCAAATTTTTGAAGAGAACTCCGGTGCTGTTGATTTTGTTATCAATGTTTTGAATGACCATAGATAATTCAAAATATGATAATATGATTTTATGACTAACAGCTTTTTAAAAGAAAATACTGATATATTGTATGATTTCCCTTTTGATTTACAAAAGGAAAATCTTCATAATCTTTTAAACTTTTATTCCTCTGATAATCAAGTATGTTTTTTAGAAGGTCAGACAGGATGTTTTAAAACGGAATTGCTTGATTATTCTTGCAGATATCTAAAAGATAATGTTCTGTTGTTTAAATTTAAATGTTTTGAAGGAACTACTCTTGATGATATTTTTCTTTCATTTTTTGAGGATTTAAAAAAATACTCTCATCAAAAAAAGATATCTTTTACAAAGATAGAAACAAATTCCCTGTCAAAAAGAATAAATACCTATCTAAATCATATAACGCTGCCATGTGTTATCGTAATTGATTCATTGGAAAATATATACAGCAAACGAAATAAAGCAGAAACAGATGAGATTATTTCTTATCTCAAACATCTTAAATCAATGAATAAATTTAAAATAGTTCTGCTTTCTTCTGTTTTTGACAATACAATAAAATCTGATTTAGACAACGTAATTCATCTGCAGATTCAGCCTTTTGACAAAGAGCAGGTAAAACAATATTTCCAACATTTTTCTATTGAGTTAGAGTCGGATTGTCTTGACAATTTTTTTAATGTTACAAGAGGAAATATTCTTTATACAAAACTTACAGCGAATTTATTATCAACTTTAAAAATAAATCTAGAGACATTAATAAGTGAATTTCAAGGTAAAAGAATTACTTATGAAGATTTTATTTTACAAAAACTTATTACTTTTATACCCGAATCCGTGAAAAAGTCTTTCTTTATGCTTTCTTTGTTTAACGAGGGTATAAAAGAGTATTATCTAACAGAGAATCATTTTTTTACTAAAGAGCAAATTCTTTATTTTAAAGAAAAATCGATTCTTTGCGAAGAATACGGCGTAGTATTTTTAGAACAGTATTTAAAAAAATATCTGCAAAGCTCTGTGTCACATTCTGATAAAATAAAAATACACTCTTTCTGGCGTGATTTTTATACATCACAACTTCCTGTAAAACCAAATGATCGTGTTATTTTAATTTCAAGAAATACAATGAGAGCACAGATTGAATATCATTCAGCTCTTGTTACCGAAAGAAAAACAAACGAACAAAAATCTCCTGATATGTCTCTTATGAGTTATTTAAACAGTAACTTGACAGCCTGGAATATAAAAAATACAAATATTGATGGAAAAGACGATAACGAAACTACTGAAGAACATGTAGAACATAAAAAACGGCCGGTTCCTCCGAAAAGCTTGATAGAAAGAGATAAAAGATTTGAAAAATATGCGCTTACAAAAGATGAAATTTCACTTCTTTCACTGCCTGTTGATATGCAGAAAAAAGAAGAATCTATTGCTAAAGAAAATTTGTACAGAACAATAGAACAAAAAGAAGAAGCATTAAACATAGAAAAAAAGACCAATTCATTAAAATTTCTGTTAGATAAAGTGTTAGAATTAGAAAAATCTCATGATTTTGAAACGGCTATTACTTTATACAGTAATATGCTTTCTTTGAAAGATGACAAAGATTTTGATGAATTTCAACCTTTGATACTTGACAGACTTGCAATTTGTTCCAAAAAAATGAACAAAATGACAGACGCAATTGACTTTTATAACAAACTTACTGAACTTTATGCATCCCGGAATAATCAGGATAAGGTAAACGAAGTCAGGCTTAAAATAGCCGCAATATACAAAGAAACCTATAAGATAAACCATGCAAGGGTGATTTTTGAAAATTTTGTAAATAAAAAAACTCAGGCGTCTGACAATATTGTATTTCATTCTTACATAGAGCTTGCAGATATTGAAGAAGATTTATCTAATACTGAGAAGGCGGTTGAATATTATAAAAAAGCTTTTGCACTTATTAATGACACTCTTAAATTAGAAGAGAATTATCTTGCACAGGCTTATTTTAAATATGCACTTATACTTGATGACTACAATCAAACGCAAGGTGCACTTGATTTTTATCAAAAATGCATTCAAAATGCCACTGACAAGTGTATCTACAAATCAGCTGCATATACTAATATAGCTGAAATTATAAAAGAAACGGGCAAACTCAAAAATGCATCTGATTATTATAAACACGCATTAAAAATAGATATAGAAAACTCAAATTACGAAGGCGTTTATTATATATGCCTGAAACTCGCACGATTATATGAATCTTTAAATCCTGACAAAGTATCTGACTGCCTGTTAAAATCCCTATCTGCGGCAAAAAGAACTAAAGAAAATATTTATATAACAAATGCATACATAGAAGTCGGGGATTACTATTGTGAAAAAAGTAATTACGAAAAAGCATTGAAATCATTTATGCTGGCTGAGAAAGCGTTATTAAAACAAGAATATGCCCGGGAAGATAAAAGTTCTCTAGATTTGAGGATTGATAATATAAAGAAAAAACTTTCAAAAAATCAAATTTTAAAAATAGAAAATGAAGTAAATAGAAATGAATAACGAACAAATCAAAAAAATAGAACAATTAACAGATATTCCTCTTTCAAAGCTTGCAATACAAAGACTGAATGACTTTGAGCAGCTTTTTAGGTTTTATAATTCACATACAAACCTAGTAAGTAAAAATGATGAGAAAAATCTGTTTGAAAAACATATTTATGATTCATTGAATTTGTGCCTTTTTATAAAAAAATACAACATACAAAATGATGCCAAACTTTTGGATATAGGTACGGGCGGAGGGTTCCCTTCTATACCGTTGAGTATAATATATCCGGATATGCAGATTTATCCGCTTGATTCAATTGCTAAAAAAATAGGTTTTATAGAACTTGTGCAAAAAGAATTGCGTCTGGATAATCTGCATCCGCTGTGTTGCCGCATAGAAGAGCTTTCATCCGACTACAGAGAGTTTTTTGATGTTGTGACATCCCGTGCAGTTGCACAATTGAATGTGCTTCTTGAATATTCTGTGCCTTATGCTAAAGTAAGCGGATATATAGTTGAATTTAAGTCAAAAACTACTAATGAAGAACTTGATACGGCAAAAAATGCTCTGACTGTTTTGCATAGCAAAACAGCAGATTGTATAAAATACAATCTGCCGTTGATAGAAAAGCATGACAGAGAATTAGTTGTTATACAGAAACTTAAGTCTGTTGCAAATATTTACCCGAGAAAATCCGGTCTGCCCAAAAAAAATCCTCTTTAGCTATCTTTCTTATCCCATTGCAGCTATTTGCTCATCAGGTAATTTTGTTTGTACAACAACTTTTTGCTGTACCGGCTCCTGATGAATAAAGCCAATAGGTTTTCTCTGGTTTTTCCCGGATGCCTTTATGTTCTGGCTTATATATTTCTCCAGCCCTTTATAAAAATCATCTTCTATCAGGATAACATTATCTATTTCGTCTTCTTTTAGCGTTCCATTCTCCATTTTTTCAAATATATTCAATCTTTCATAAGCCATATCATATGCATTATCATTAATACAGTTTAAATCCGAGCCATTGAATCCTTTTTCGTGCAGCTTCTTAGCGAATTTTTGCCTGTCAAAATTTTTATCAATATTGAAATCTTTGAGCTGCTTGTCAAGAATATCTCTGAGTTCTTCCAGATTTGGATTCTTTATTTCTATTTGTTTGCCCAGTCTGCCTCCTCTTACAATTGCATCATCCAGCGTTTCAATTTTATTAGTTGTTGAAATTACAAATACCTGATCATTATTTTTTTCAAGATTACTTATAAGTCCGAGTATCTGGTTCAATTCATCGGCGGCATATGGCTGAAGAGCACTTCTTTGTTTGAATACTGCATCACATTCATCTACAAGAATAATACTGGGCTGATTGTCTATTGCATCTTGAAAGACTTTTCTCCAGTTTGCTTCTGTCTGGCCGACAAGTCCTCCTCGTAAAGATCCTGCATTTACTTCAAAATAGCTTGCACCTGCATCATTCGCAAGAGCTTTAGCTACAAATGTTTTACCGGTTCCGGGTGGCCCGTACAGAATAATTCCGTGGTTGAGCTTTTTCCTTTTTTCATACCACTTTGGATTTTTTATTGGATACAAGATATTCTTTTTAAGCTCGTCTATTACGTCTTTCATTCCGCCTACATCTGCAAGTCCGAAGGACTTTTTTTCATTTTCTTCAAGAAACAAATCTTTAAATGTTTTTTTGTTTACATTGTTTATTGATGTTTTTACTTCTTCTGTCACATTTATTGGTACAGAAAAACATGCTCTTAGTGAACTAAGATTCTCCGTAGATTTCTCTTTTAAACTAAATTGAAATGCTTTATCCGGAAATTTCAATATATCCATACCCAGGTTTTCACCGACAAGAACTTTTGCATTTTCTTGCAGCCATATACTTGATTTTTGACCTAAAAGATAATTTTTCTTTTGCAGATTTGTAACAAGCAGCGGGTTGTCACCAAGATTTATTAATCCTGGTGACAATTCAGTTCTGACAATAGCAATAGCTTCTGGTATCTTTTCTTCTGGAATAAAAAATATTCTTTTTATTACATCATCAAAAACATCTACCGATTTGTTTATAAACTTTTGTGCGATTTGTTTGCTTCTTGCAGCAATAATTACATCAGAGCTGCCCAATATTTCGTAAATTGAAGCAAGTCTCTCTTCAAAAGGTATGACTTTTATTACTGATGGAATAAGTGTACTAACTTTTTCTATTCCTTTAAAAGATATATTATTTTTTTTGTTTACAAGCAGTTTTCCGTAATTGTAATCTTGCAATTGTGTAACCGGTAATTGTGAAACATTTGGCTGTATATTATTATCAGATTTTGCTGCTGTGCAATTCGGGTTGCTGTTTAATCTAAAAGTGTTGTAGTAAGTGACCGGTGTAATTTTCATTAATAAATTCCCCTTTTCTCTAAAGTATATTTATATGTTTTAAATAATAATTTCAAAAAAAACCGCTTATCTTTTCAGACTCGCGGATGCAATTTTTATAGATAAAGTGTGTTTTTAACAATTATATTCCACTGTTACATACGCGGATTTGAGAGAGCACATACGCATTGAACGCATAATTGACCATATTGCAAGAAATACTAATCTCGTATTGAGTACAAAAGCGTGATGACAGTGTTTATTTAATATAATAAATTCTAACAAATTCTTTTGCTCCATTTATTAGTACTACATCTGTAAATGTATTATATAAAAGTACACTATGTTTCGGTTTTCGTCAATAGTTTGTTATATGTGTAGTATTTAAGTGAAAATTAAAAAATTACACACATTTTCGTTAATTTTATAAATTTAATTTATGTTTTTTGCTTAAAAACACTGATTATTTATTTAAAAATAGATTTTGTTTATATTTGTTTGTATTTATTGTAAAAATAACACTTTATATTATTGTTACATTTCTTAACATTGCTGGTAAGTTATTTATAAGAATTTTATGAATTAGCAAATTCTTCTTTTCTTAATTCAGTATTGTCTTCTTCATCATCAATATAATCATATCGACACATTTGTGCAACAGTCTTTCCCCATTGCTCAATGATTTCATCCTGCGGTAATTCATAGGAAATAGGTTTTCCTATTTGTACTATTACTTTGGCTCCAAAAGGAATCCAATTATATTTTTCACATCCCGTTATAGAAACAGGAAGAATATCCCATTTTGCCGCTTTTGCAATTACTGCAAAGCCTTTATTTATTTTTTCAATGGTTTTGTTTCTTCTTATTCCGCCCTGAGGGAAAATACCCAGAAGCCAGTTAGTTTTGTACAAATCCTTTACTGTTTTTATTGTTGAAACTTCTAATTTTTCTCTGTTTACAGCAAAAGCTCCCAGCCAATCCATATTGAAACGGAATAAAAATCCGTCATCTTCAAACAGTTCTTTCTTTGCCATATATGCAATAGGCTTTCTGACTGCTACTGATACCAGAAAAGGGTCAAGATAGGAGATATGGTTCGCTGCACAAATAAACTTTTTATTTTTAGGAATATTTTCTCTTCCTTTTATTTCAAATTTGTAAAAGAACCAGAAAACCGGTATGGCAACAAAAATGCACCATAATGCCTGATAGAGCATTCTTATAATATTAAATTCTTTTGCATATCTTCTTGCATAATTCCTTGTCATTCAATACCCCTAATTCCAGTTAAAAACTTATTCTAAAACATACTCTTTGCCGGTTAAATCTGAAATAGTACTGCACCATTGCTGCATCATATCATCTATGTTGTCGCTGTATGGTATCATTTTCCCGATTTTGATTGTGAGATTTGAAGAAAACGGCCATTTAGGCTTTTTGTCTGAGCCAATAATTGCAACCGGCAGTATACCTGTTTTTGTGGCTTTTGCAAAAGAAGCAAAGCCTTTTGATATTTTTTCTATTCTGTCACTGGAATCTCTGGTTCCTTGAGGGAAAAGCCCAAGCATCCATTTTGTATTTTTTATGTTCAATGCTGTTTTTATTGTGGATACTTCTACTTTATCTCTTCTGACAGCAAAGGCACCGCAAAAATCCATCAATAATCTGGAAAAGAATTTTTCGAACAATTCTTCTTTTGCCATAAATGCTATAGGTAAATCAAGAGCAAATGGCAGCAAAAAAGGGTCTCTGCCGGAGATATGGTTTGCTGCAACAATAAATTTATCTTCATCAGGAATATTTTCTTTGCCTTCTACGTGGTAATTGTACATTAATTTTATGTATGCACCAAAAAATATATTGCACGTTACCCATTGGAATATAGTCCTGAATTTATTATAAATTTTTGCATCTCTTTTTGAAAAAGTACTCATTTCTGTATTTTCCCCAACAATTTCTTTAAGCACTTTATAGTATTGTAGCAAAAATAAATTGTTAAATCCAATAAGCCTGCTGGCTATAAGTCCATAACCTTTAGTATATCATCAAGTTGAGAAGTTGTCTTTTTGACTTCACATCCCGAATATTTTATGGCGGAATCAGGATCTTTTAAGCCATTGCCTGTTAATATGCAGACAATTTTCTTTCCGTTTTCAATAAGACCCAATTTCATAGCCTTTATAACACCGGCTACAGATGCAGCACTTGCCGGTTCCGCAAGGATTCCCTCGGATGAAGCAAGGAGCTTGTATGCTTCTATAATCTGTTCATCTGTTACAAAGTTTATAATGCCGCCTGATTTGTCACGCGCATTTTCAGCCTGCTTCCAGCTTGCGGGATTTCCTATTCTTATTGCTGTTGCAATAGTTTCCGGCTTCATAATTCTTTCGCCTTTTACTATTGCAGCTGCACCCTCTGCTTCAAATCCCATCATCTTAGGAACATGTGTAGATTTGCCGATATTAAAGTATTCTTCATAACCTTTAAAATAAGCTGTTATATTTCCGGCATTTCCAACGGGTATAAAATGATAATCCGGTGCATCATCTAATGCATCACAAATTTCAAAAGCACCGGTTTTTTGTCCTTCTATTCTGTACGGGTTAACAGAGTTTACAAGAGTAACAGGATATTTTTCGGAAATTTCGATTACTCTCTCAAGTGCTTCATCAAAATTTCCTTTGATTGCTATAATTTCGGCTCCGTACATCATAGCCTGTGACAATTTGCCAAGAGCAATATATCCGTCAGGTATAAGTACATATGTTTTTAATCCTGCTTTTGCTCCGTATGCAGCAGCTGCTGCTGAAGTGTTGCCGGTAGATGCACAGATAATAGCTTTTGCACCTGCTTCTTTTGCTTTTGTTACTGCCATTGTCATACCACGGTCTTTAAAGCTTCCGGTCGGGTTTGCTCCTTCAAATTTCAGATAAATTTCACAGTCAAGTCCGATTTTTTTTGCCAGATTATCCGCTTTTATTAATGGTGTGTTTCCCTCATTAAGAGTTACAATTTCTGTCGTATCACTTACAGGAAGATATTCTCTGTATCTGTTTATTAAGCCTTTATAATGACCTGTCTGTTGAAAATTATTCATTTTGTTTACTCCATTACTCTTATTAAATTATTTATATTTAAAATGTTTGAATTTTCTTTTAATTCTTTTATTGCGGATTTTATATTACTTTCTTTGCAGGCTTCTGTTATAACAACAATGTCAGCCGTATTTTTTTCATCAATGCCTTTTTGTAAAACGCTTGCAAGACTAATATTGTGCCGTCCGCAAATTTCGCCTATACATCCTATTACACCGGGCGTATTTGATGCGGTAACAGCAATATAGTATTTATTTATTGTTTCATTGATATCTGTTTGTTGTGCGTTGATTGTATGACTGCACTTCATTAAAGGTAAGATATCATTGCTCCCGATACTTTTTGCAATAGCAAGAATGTCACCGAGTACAGAACTTGCTGTAGGAAACATGCCTGCACCTGGTCCGGCAAACATTACACGTCCTACTGGAAAACCTTCCAGAACAACACTGTTGGTAACACCGTTTATTGCAGCAAGACAATCTTTAACGGAGACAAGCATCGGATGAACTCTTACATCTGTTTTATTTTCTTCTGTTAATTTAGCAAGAGCAATAAGTTTTATTTTGTAACCCAGTTCTTTTGCAAATTTCATATCTTTTGCACTGATTTTTGTAATACCTTCTCTGTAAATTTTATTTATATCAACTCTTTGATTAAGAGCTATTGTTGCAAGAGTTGCTATTTTATAAGCAGAGTCATAACCTTCTACATCACCTGTAGGGTCTGTTTCTGCATAGCCAAGAGCCTGCGCTTCTTTTAAGACTTCTTCGTAGGAGACACCTTCTCGTTCCATTTTTGTTAAGATGTAATTTGTTGTACCGTTAAGAATTGCTTCTATTTTGTGTATCTTATTACCGGTAAGAGTTGTTTTTATAGGCATAATTATCGGAATACCTCCGGCAATTGCCGCTTCATATAATATAACCGTGTTCTTTTCGTTGGCCAGTGCAAAAAGTTCCTGACCTTTTTTTGCAAGCAATTCTTTGTTAGCTGTTACAATATGTTTACCGTTTAAAATAGCTGTTTTTAATAAATCATAAGCAGGGTCGACTCCGCCTATTACTTCTACTACTATATCCAATTCAGGGTTATTAACTATTTCAAACGGATTGTTTGTCAGTATGGATTCATCAAGATTTTCGATATCTCTTTTTTTGTTGAGGTTTTTTACTGCAATTTTTACAATTTCTATATTAGCAAAGTCTTTTAATACCTTTACAACTCCTGTACCTACAGTACCGAGACCTATCAGACCTATTTTAACTTTTTGTTCTTCCATTAATATTCCCTATGTCGATTTAATTATTAATTATTGTAATTAAATCATAAAAATAATACCTGCACAAAAAAATAAAGGGCACTTTTTGTGCCCTTGAAACCTACCATACCTTAATTATAAACCGAGGAATTACATATTATTTTTATTAGATAACCTGTTCATCTGTTATATTTGCTTCGTTGTCAAATTTTTTATAAACTGCTTGTTCTACGCTATGTAATGTAGTAAACAAATTGTTGATTGCATCTGATACAGAATCTTTGTCTTCTTTGGTCAAATCATTACCACTAACTCCGTTAAAGCTGGATTCCATATTTTGAACTGCATTTTTTAGATTTTTAATTGTTTCTTCATCGCAATAACCTGAATCAATAAGATCATTTGTTCTGGAAACTAATGATTCTTTAATCCTTTTAATGAATGGTTTAGCATCGTCATCACCCCAGCCGTTTTGCGTTAACCAGCCGTGATTATTTCCAGTGCCCCAGTTATTGCATTCATCAAATATTTTTTCAGGAAGTGTCAATCCATCACCATTCATTTCGTTATGCTCATTGAATGTTTGGATAGTTTCTACAACATTGTATTTTGTAGTAGCTTTTGAAGCTTTTGCAAGTTCGGTTTTATTTGTTCCTGCGCCATCCATTGCCTCAAAGTATAATTCTGCTGTTTTCTTATAACCGTAAGCTGATTGTGCTCTTTCGATTATATTTTGATTCGGTCTTGTTACAGCATTGCTGTCAGTATCTTCCTCAGTATCTTCTTTGGATTCTTTTTCACCTATTTTTGTTGTGTGTGATTCTACTATTTTCTTCAACGTAATGAAATCATCTCTGTCGATTTTTCCTGTTTTTGCATATTTACCAGCAATTTCACGGATTTTGTTAAATTCTTCTTCGCTTAATTCAGGGTTTTCATTTGTCATATAATCATTTATAAGATTCATTAATCTTTGAAGAATAGTTGTTTCTGTTCCGTCTTCAAGTTTAATTTTTCCGCCTAATGCAGCCTGCCATTTAGGATCAGAGCCTAATCTGCCGATAAATGCGCTTACATCTGATTCATCTATTTTATCTGCAAAGCCAGAAGATTTGCCATTATTTACAGTAGGATTGGTCGTATTGTTTACAGGAGGCAATTGGCCGATATTTACATTAGTTCCTGATGAAAGATTCATCATGGAATTTTGATACCAAGCTGACATATTAGACATATATTTATTTAAAATTGGCATCCATTTTGCATTAAACATAGCTACTTGATTTACAAGATTGTTGGTTGCCCAATCAAAATTGAATAAACCACTGTCATTCCAGGTGCCAAGTGAATCCTGCGGAGACATTGCTGAGAAATCATAAGACCACAAGCTGGTCGGCATTGCGCTGTATCCTGTAATTGCTGAATCAGGTATCCAGTAATTATTATTTCCGTTAACTCCAATTCCGATAACCATAGTTTTGTCCCCTAATATTCCTTTAAATTAATTTCCTCTAAAATAAAGACTTTTGTAATTCAGTCTTTTTAAATTCCTCGTTCCTGTATTAATATAAAAAAATTTGGGGATTAAAAATTGCCTTTTTGATAAATGTTTAGTTTACAAAACTTAACAAAAGCTTTAAGATGCCTGAAATTGTTTTCATGCTAGAATCTTACATGTAATTGTTAAAAAGATGAGGTTAGTAAATTATGACAGAATTATCACCTTTACAAAAAGCAAGATTAGCTTTTAAACCGGTATTGCCTTCTACATTGGCTGCAGGCATTAAAAAAGTAGCTGTAATAGAAGGAGACAAAACAGAATGCGTAAAAGATCAGGATCAGATTAAAAAACTTTTTGCTAATACATACGGCAAATGCACAGTAACTTTTAAATCAGGCGAAGAACAAAACTTTGCTGCAAGAAATGTAGGCGTAATTCTTTCTGGTGGCCAAGCTCCCGGAGGACACAATGTAGTTGCAGGTTTGTATGATGCACTGAAACAGGCTAATCCTGACAGCAAATTATACGGCTTCCTTGGCGGTCCGTCAGGTATCATAGACGGTGAATATATTGAATTTACCGACGAAATTATTGATGCATACAGAAACACAGGCGGCTTTGATATTATAGGCTCAGGCAGAACAAAACTCGAAACAGAAGAACAGTTTGAAAAATCTTTAGCTAACTGCAGAAAACTCGGTATTTCAGGTATTGTTATAATTGGCGGTGACGATTCTAATACTAACGCAGCAATGCTTGCTGAATGGTTTGTTTCTAAAAATGCAGGTATTCAGGTTATTGGCTGTCCGAAAACTATTGACGGAGACTTGAAAAATGAACAGATTGAAATCTCCTTCGGTTTTGACACAGCTACAAAAACTTATGCAGAGCTTGTCGGTAATATTCAAAGAGACGTTAATTCTGCTAAGAAATACTGGCATTTTGTTAAAGTTATGGGAAGAAGCGCAACACACGTAGCGCTGGAAGTAGCACTGCAAACTCAGCCCAATATTACTCTGATTTCCGAAGAAGTTGAAGAAAAGAAAATGTCATTAAGACAAATTGTTGATTATATGGCAGATATCATTGCAAGACGTGCAAATGACGGCAAAAACTTTGGAGTAGCTTTGATTCCGGAAGGTTTGATTGAATTTATACCTGAAATGAAGACAATGATAGCTAACCTGAATGATGTTATGTCTGTTCTGGAACAGGATGCTTCATATAACAAGCTCACAGTTCCTGCTGACAGATTTGATTATATTGAAAGCAGACTTGAACCGGAAAATGCAAAAGTTTTTGAATCTCTTCCTGTGTTAATAAAGGCTCAATTGCTTATGGATAGAGACCCTCATGGAAATGTTCAGGTTTCTAAAATTGAAACAGAAAAGCTTTTAATCGAAATGATTAAGGTAAAACTTGACGAAATGAAAGCACAGGGTGAGTTTATGGGTAAATTCTCTGATCAGTGCCATTTCTTCGGCTACGAAGGAAGATGTGCTTTTCCGTCTAATTTTGATGCAAATTACTGCTATGCATTGGGCTACAATGCATATGCTTTAATTCAGTCTGGTTTGACAGGTTATCTTTCTTCTGTAAGAAACCTCACAGCGCCTTCTACAGATTGGATTGCAGGCGGTGTACCCCTTACAATGATGATGAATATGGAAAGACGCCACGGACAGATGAAGCCTGTTATACAAAAGGCTCTTGTTAAACTTGACGGGCCTGTCTTTAAGAAACTTGAAGCCAACAGGGAAAACTGGGCAATGAATGATGAATATGTATTCCCTGGCTCAATACAGTACTGGGGTCCGAGCGAAGTTTGCGATATAACAACGCAAACATTAAAACTCGAAAGAGATTCCGCTTTAGCTTCTGTATAACTCTAAAAAAGCCGGTTTTACAACCGGCTTTTTAATATTTAATTAAAAATTGTAAATTCTTTAAATAAAAAGTAGCAAAAATATTTTTGTTTAAAATTTAATACAAAAGGATATTTTGTAAATTTAGGAAGAGAGGTCTTATTATGCAAATCAATGCAATTTCTGCAGGTGCAGTTTCACGTGGCAACAATGTGTCTTTTAACGGTCAATGGAAGAAAAGAGCTGTTTATAACGGTGCTGATTTTCATATCTATAACAAAAATGAGTATATTCCTGACAAAAATGAAACAGCGTATGACATTTCAAATGCGTGGAAAAAAGAAACAGGTTTGTATCCTATTGATTGGGTAAAAAAAGTTAATCCGTACAACCAAATAAAAAAAATCCCATACGGAGGAGAAATAGAAACAGAATATTCTATTAAAGGCAAAAAATATATGCCTCTTGATGTATTAAAAGCTTCTGCGCTGCAAAAGTTAGAAAAGATAGAGAAAGAGGAATCCCTGAATAAAGAAGATAACCGTTTGGATGCATTATTTGATCTTGCAGAGATTTCTAATATGGAAGATGATAAAAAAGCTGCAAAAGATTATGAGTCAGAAATAGTAAAAATATATGTAAACCAGAATTCTTTGAGACTCAAAAATGCTGTTGTAAGCAAGATGAATGAATATAAAGAAAATTGGGGCAGTGCTGTTTGGGCAAAAGATGTATATTCTTCAGGTCCCAAAAATCTATATGAAGATTCTGATAAAATGATTAAAGATTATAAAGCATAGGAATTATAAACTATAGGTAAAAAGCGGAGGATATCCTCCGCTTTTTACCTATAGTTTATCCGCCTGTAGATTAAATGCGATTATTCATTGTTCTGCTCTTGTGTCTTCTCGTTTATCTTCAGAGTTCTTCTGATAAATTGCGCAGCAAGATCGTTAATAATAAGAAACTGATAAAAAAGTACAAAAGGTATTGCCAGTATACCAACTATAGTAAGTGTGAGGATAAAATTAACTATATTAGCCATTATTGTAATAGCAAATATGAGTAACAAATAAATAAAATATTCAAAAAAGTTTTTGGTAATAAATTTTTTTATAAGAGAAAAATTGAAAAAAGAAGCAAATTTTAGATTTGTGCAAAAAGCTAAACTGGATGAACTTATTAAAACTACAGCAAAAATAAATATAATCAGTGCTAAAAAAGTCATAAATATAAGACTTAATATAATAGCAGCTTTATTCTGCACATGTATTGTTATACAAAAGAAAATCAGAGGTGCCATCCAAATTATAAAAAGTACAATGCAGTATATACAAATAGCAATATTCGACTTTAATCCGAGCCAGAACATATCAGCCCAGCCGGTCCAATCCGGCAGAGGCGCATCCGGTCTAAATATTCGCAAATTAATATTTCTTGCAAAATACCCGCTTGAAAATATACCGAGTACAATGCAGATAATGAGTAGAACAAAGCCTGCAATCAGTGCATGTGGCAGCAGGTGTATGTACTGTTTTAGCTGTTCTGATTTTAAATCGCTTATATATCTCAAAGCATAGTTTAAGATATTCATAACAGCAACGCACACCATAAACAAAGATCCGATTATCAATTTCTTTTTGCAATCCTTGTCTTTGAACATATAGCTGATTGCATTATCTATATTTAAAAACATAGTTTCACTCCTTTATCCTTGTTATTGGGATATTATAGCATATTTACAAATTCTGCTGTAAAATTTTTTTATGGTATACAAGAACAAAATGAATGAAAAATGGAAAATATGCAGTTTCTGTAAGTATATAAAGTTCTGTACAGCCGGACAGGGCAGGATACAGGATCTTGCTGACAATCCTGTAGCGTATAATGACATAGGCTGCTTTGATTATGAAATATATAAAGTGTCCGCTGCCAAAACAAAGCAGCTTGGGTTGTTTAAATAATTCTTGACATGAAACTGTGTGCTCGATACTATATATATTACGGATGATTTGGGTGCCCGGTAATAAAAACAGAATATTGGGGCGTCGCCAAGTGGTAAGGCAGCTGGTTTTGGTCCAGCCATTCCGGAGGTTCGAATCCTTCCGCCCCAGCCAAAAAGCTCTCACATGAGGGCTTTTTTATTGCGGAAGGATTCGAACAAGTTCTCATCCCCTCTCGTAAATATGACATTTAGTCATATTTACTCGGCAGAGTGCCTCAGCCAAAAAAAGCTCTCGCGAGAGGGCTTTTTGTTTTTACGAAAGGATTCGAACAAGTTCTCATCCCCTCTCGTAAATATGACATTTAGTCATATTTACTCGGCAGAGTGCCCCAGCCAAAAAAAGCTCTCGCGAGAGGGCTTTTTGTTTTTACGAAAGGATTCTTCGATTCCCCTCTCGAAAAACGATACTCAATCGTTTTTCTCGGCAGATTGCCCCAGAAAAATAAAAAGGTCTACATTGTAGACCTTTTTATTTTTCTATTGGACGATGGATGAGAACCGCAGGTGAGAATCGCGCGAGTGAGCAGAGTGTACTTTTTTGTCCAGTTTGATTTGTGTGGATAGATAGATTATTTGGGTAAAGTTGGCTTTGTATGGGAGATGCCGGATAGAAAAAATTAAGTTTACTAAAATAATCAAACTGGAAAACTTTACTTTTTCTAGACTGTACGGTGTAAAGAAACTGGACAATACAGAAAATGGGAACTTGCCTCAAAGCCCCTCTGTGTAAAGGAATTTTAGAATAATTTAGGGTTACAGAAAAGTCCGGTATGTCCGATTTGTAGGACTACTATACTCACAAAAATGTAAAAAGTGGAAGAGAAGATGCCCAATAGCCTTATTTCTGTAAGACAATACCTGATAACAAACATAGGACTTTTGCCGTCAAAACATAACACGAGTTCCGTAAAAAATATTTTTCTGCCACAAAACGAAACTATAACGGAACTTTTTTAAGGAACCAAACGGAACCTGTTATTTAGACTTTTTCTTCCCCTCAACATGTTCTTTAATAACTTTATAAACATACCTAGTGGTTGTTTCGCAGGCTAGGGCAATTCTATTTACGCTTGTTGCATCAAGATAATTCTCAATAATATACTGCTTTTTGTATTGTTGATTGCAATGAGCATGGATTGAAAACTTTTCTCCTGCTGCATAGAACATTAATTTTTTAGTTGCTTCTAAGCCAATAATAGAGCAGAGATATTTTAAATCTTCTGTCGGCAAATTCTCTTCACTTATGTATTTTAACCATACAGGTTCTGTTTCAGAATTTCTAACCATATTACACCTTATCTTAATTATAGTACAAACGGAACCCAAGAAGGTTCCGTTTGGTTACGTCTGAAAAATTTTCTTAATACATCAAATATTTTGTTTTTTCAATATCACTTAAACAGTGATTTTTGAGCATTGAAAAAATCAAAACTAATATGTTTCGATATGGATACATTGACTACACTTTTGAAGAAAGCAGAGTTAATGTGTGTGAGGAGGAAAATATGCAAACTTCAAACGTTGACTGGATTACAACTAAAGAACTTGCCGTAATTAAAGGAGTATCTGAAAGAGCTGTTCGTAAAGCCATTAGTAAAAACAAATATGTAATCAGAAAATGCTCTAAATCTTATGAAATTTTAGTAACATCTTTAGAAGAAAATGTTGGAGAAAAAATAACAGCATCAAAGAAAAATCTGCTTTAATAACTCCGATATCGTATATTGTTCCGGAAACACAAAAGAAATTTGCTCTTGCAAAATATGATTTAATCAAAAAATGGGATGAATTTAGAAAAGGTAAGAAAAATAAAACAATTGCCGGAAAAGATTTTCTTGACGCATATAACAACAATTGTATTTGTGAAGAATTATTTGATGTAATAGGCAAAGTTGCAATCGGAACAATTTACGAGTGGCATAAAAAACTCCGTAACTACAATGACGATTGGCATTGTTTAATTAATAATTATACTTTTTGTGAAAAGACTAAAAAAACATTAATGAAACCTGAAGAGGAAGCGGAATTACTTAAAAATTTATTTCAATTAACCATGGCATTTTATTCTTAAAAAATAATTATTATGATGAAGCTCTATTCGGGGACAAAAAAGAAGTCATTATCAAATATAGCCTGTTCAACTTAAGTTCAATTAAGGTTTATAAATTGAACGGAGAATTTTTGTGTGAGGCAAAAAGGGTTGAAGCTATACTTCCTCTGGCAACTTGCTTGACCTATATAAACAACTTCTTTTGCACTATCATCAGTAGTACCATTGAATAAAAAATAGATTCCTGATTGCTTTAATTCTTTTCTGTCACTACTTTTCTTCAAATCTTCTCTGTTAATTTTGAATGCAACGCAAGTTGTTCCGGCAACAGAACATTTAATTCTTTTATTAGGCTTCCCATCCATTAGAAAAAGTTTTATTGTTTTCTTAAATTCAGCCATTTTTACTCCACTTTTTTTTAATGATAGCATAAAAAACAAATCTTTAAATTTGTAAACCATAATGCTTTGTTTATTTTAGCGAAAAAGCTCCTAAAGTAAAGATTAATACTAAGCTTTGAACACTTTTTGAACGGGGGTTAATTAATCTTGTTCTGTTAACAATTTTATATTTTCTTTTTGAATCATATTCGCAAGTTCTTCTTCTGACGGAAGAACAGTTTTATACTTGCTGGAAAAAATTTGCTGGCTTTCCTGCAACACAGAATATTTGACCATAGTTTCGGATTTATCCGTACAAAAAATTATGCCGATAGTTGGATTGTCATCCACTCCACGCTTTAATTCATCAAACATTCTGACATACATATCCATCTGCCCTATATCTGCGTGAGATAACTTTGTTGTCTTTAAATCAATAACAACAAAGCATTTTAACAGATAATTGTAAAACACCAAATCCGCATAGAAATGGTCAGTTTCCGTACTAATTCTAAATTGGCGGGCAACAAAAGAAAAACCTTTGCCAAGTTCAAGTAAAAACTTTTGTAAATTATTGATTAAAGCAGATTCTAAAGTGCTTTCTTTGCCTTCGATATTCTCGGGTAAATCCAGAAATTCCAAGACATAAGGATCTTTAATGAATTCTTTTGTATCAATAACGGCAGGCAAACATTTTTCAGTTTTATTTACCCCTTCTTGAGTTGATAAAAGCCTGTGATAATAACCGCTTTTGATATTGCGTTCAAGCTGGCGGTATGACCAATTTTGTGATGCAGCTTCATTCATGTAATAATTTCTTTCATCCGGGTTATCAATCCTTATAATCCTTGCTATATTGGACTAGGATAAATTCGCCAGACACTGTCTGTCGAATTCAGGATATGCAATATAAAAACTTCTCATACTTTTCAAATTTGCTTCCGAAAAGCCTTTGCCAAAAGTATCCGTCAGGTATCTTGATAAATTTTCGATAAGTTTCGCTCCGTATTCCGCACGGGAAGCACCGCCCTGTTCTTCTTCAACAATACGCTGTCCGATTTTCCAGTATGTTTCAACCATAATGGAATTCACTGTATGATAAGCCTTTGCCCGTGCAATATTTAGTAACTCTGCTATATCTATATATATCTTTGAGACTTTACTCATTATCATAGACTCCTAATTTATTATTTATTAAATAATATATTTAAAATTCTATATATTAAATTTTGAAAATATGGGGTTATTATGTTAATAAAAAGACCAAGAATAATAGTCCCTATTGCACTCCATAACCACTGAACAATATTTGTTAATTGATTCTTTGAATTTTCAAGAAATTCAAAATTATTTTTATGTAAAATTTTAGGCGTAAAAAAAATAAATAATGAAAATACTATTAAAAATGAAATATATATGCTTCCTTGAAGATACTCTCCTTTCGCTATATTATATGAAATTGCTACTATAGAATAACTCAATATTGGTAATAGTATTATTGGTAGAAAATTTATAAATTGTGGACTATATATGCTTGAATACCATGTTTTTTTAGTTGTTAAATAATCTCTTAGTAGTATATATTTCCCATAGTATAAAGTCTGATTTTTTCCGCTTGCATCAAGAGTTCTAAACCATTTATCATTAGTAAATGATAATCTAATATCAATACCATCAGCCAATATTAAAAACTTTATGGAATAATTATTGATATTGTTTAATAATTCATTCTTTGCTTTAATTTCAATAATTGAGTTAAGACAATATTGAGGCGCATTTTGTTGCTTATGAATATACTTTTCTGTAGGACTTACTAGAATTTCATATTTGCAAATATCATTAAAATCTTGCTTTATCAAATTTTCTAAATCTATTAAATCTTGAAATGTTAGGTTAATTGCAGGAATATTCCAACTTAGATTTTTTTTGATGATGTTTATTGGACTTTTTTCTATAGGCGAAACTGTTTGCTGAATGGTTAATTCATTTCTAATAAAATTTTCTTTTAAAAATCTTTCAATAATTTCTTTTTGTCCAATAACAATGTCTTCTTTTGTATTTTCAATAGAACCCAAAATTCTAATACCGTCTTCTTTTAATATCGTAATACTAAAATCACTATAAGGATTTGTATTGCGGATACTCAAGTATATTGAGAAATTGTTATCAAAGTTATTAATAAATTTTTCATTTTTTAAAATATCTGATAATATGTTTTCTTTTAACTTAAAATTATTACAAACTAATTGGGCTGAAGAATACTCTATATGTTCAGGAAATATATTTTTATTTAGGAAATCATCTAATGATTTTAGCAATTCAATAGATATTTGATTACAAACAACTCTAAATTCTCGTTTATATATTGTCTTTTCAGTCATAATTTCATGATATATGAAATTATTTAATATTTGTAGACTTGTAAACTTATGTTAAATAAACTCCAACTTATCAACAATTTTCATTAGTTCATCGACTTTTGCGACAATTCGCTTTTGTTCTGCGAGTGGAGGGAGTGGGATTAAGTAGTTAGAAATGTATTCTTTACCTACTCTTTGTTGTCCTGCCGTTCCTGTAAAATTTTTAATTCCATTTTTTATAAATAATTCAGTCTTAAATATCAATAATAAGTATTTTTTAATTAAAATATTGGTATCTTCTCGTATGACATGTAATTCTGTGGTACCTGCACCTATATTATTAGGTAAATTTTTAATTATTGCAGATTTTCGATTTTGAAAACAAGGTGTTATTTTAGCTATTACAATATCGCCTTTTTTAAAATGTGTAAACCCTTTTTTTATATCCTTCCATTTTTTTATTTCAAAAGAATGTTCATTATTGTAACCATCTTTTAAGTGGGACATTGGAATAAAACCGGCATTGATATCATCATCCGCTATATTCCGTGGATTTAATGAACAAAAATCCCCGAGTCTCACCCACACCCAGCACTGTGGAAGTTCGTATGGGATCTCATCCTGTGTAATTGGCGGTAGAGGTGGGGCTTTTTTTATTTTCCCCTCTTTTATCAGTTGTTCTTTTTCAGCTTTTATGCGTTTTAGGAGTTCTGAAGCCGGTTCGTCTTGAGGATTTTGTCCGACAAGTTTTCCTTGCACTGCGTGTTGCAGAATTGATTGGCGGATTTGTTTCGGCAATTTTTGATTCATTTCGGACAAAATTTCTTCATTCCTGCCATACTCCTCAACTAAAGGCAAAATCTCTTCTAGCTTTTCTACAATTCGTTTTTGTTCTGGAAGAGGCGGGATTGGTATAATTGCATTTTTTAAATTATTTTGTGTAATTTGATTTATTGTTACTGTATTGACTGATTCTAGAGTTTTTTTAAACAATGGGGAGTCAAGATATATTTTTATCCACTCATTAATTGGAGAACGAAATATTGCCATAAATGCCCCAAACGTCATAGGTTCTTTTAAATTTGAAATTATAGCGGATTTTCCGACTAAATTTTTACTTCCATTTCTTGCACAAATTAATATATCACCAATCTCTACAAACAGATTTTGATTTTTAATTTCGGTATTTACCCGAACTATATCATTTAAATCTATTTTATTATTTTGAATATTGCTAGAACGTAAAACAGGTATACCTAAGTTAGTTTGTGTAATATCAGTCGGTTTATATGTTAATCCTATATTTGAAACACCAACATCCCCGAGTCTCACCCATTCCCAACCTTGCGGAAGTTCGTATGGGATTTCATCCTGTGTAATTGGCGGAAGCGGTTTTTCTTTTTTGATTTTGCTGTCTTTGATTAACTGTTCTTTTTCTGCTCTAATATGTTTTAATAGCTCTGATGCAGGTTCATCTGTAGGGTCTTGAGCTACAAGCTTCCCCTCCATTGCATATTGTAATATTGATTTTTTTAAATCCTGAGCCTTCATTAATTTCCTGCTCCAATTAATGATTTAATCTTGCTCAAAATTTCATCAATATTTTTATCAACTTCGGCTCGTTTTTCCTGATATTTCTGTATCAATTCCATAGGCGGCAAAACTTCTTCCTCTTCATAAGGATATCCGCACAAATCAAGGTTGTAATTTCTTTCTTTAATTTCTTGAATTGTATATTTTTTAGCCTTGTCAAAGCCGTCAATATTTATTTCCTGCCGATTATTCAACCATTCATCAACGGGTTTAAGGTGCTCTCGTTTCATCGGTTTTGTTTTGCTAAAATTCTTATACCCTTCCGGCATGTCGAGCCTGTAAAACCACGTTTCTAATGTCGGTTCGCCTTTAGTAAAAAACAGCAAATTGGTATTTATTGACGTATAAGGCGAAAAAACACTCTTGGGAAGTCTTATAACAGTATGCAAATTACATTCCTGCATAAGTTTTTCTTTTATTCTTGTTTTTACTCCTTCTCCAAACAAAGCACCGTCAGGCAAAACAATGCCTGCTCTGCCGTTGACTTTCAATTTTGCCATAATATAAATCAGAAAAAGGTCTGCTGTTTCTTTTGTTCTGTATGCAGCAGGAAAATTCGTTTCAATCCCGTCTTCTTCAATCCCGCCGAATGGTGGGTTTGTAACAATACAATCGACTCTGTCTGCGGGTGAAATATTATTAATCGGTTTTGATAAAGTATTATCCCTTTTTATGTTTATAGGAGTATCAATTCCATGCAAAATCATGTTAGTTGTGCATAATTGGTGAGGAAGCGGTTTCTTTTCTATTCCAAATATGGAATTATTTAAAATTTCACCCTCTTTTGTTGTATCTGTCTGTTTTTTCAAGTGTTCAATCGCACAGGTCAAAAATCCGCCCGTACCGCAAGCAGGGTCAAGGACTTTTTCACCTAATTGCGGGTTAACCATATCAACGATAAACTGGGTTACAGCTCTTGGAGTGTAATATTCTCCAGCATTGCCTGCTGATTGAAGACTTTGCAAAAGCTGCTCATAAATATCATTAAAAAGATGTCTATCCTCACTTGAATTAAAGTCAATTTCATTGATTTTATTGATAACTTGCCTTAATAGTGTACCTGATTTCATGTAGTTATAAGTATCTTGAAAAATATTTCTTATAATCAATGCTTGTTGGTTAGAACCATTTTCCAGATTTTGTAAATACGGAAACAAGTCATTATTTATAAAGTCAATGAGTTCATCTCCTGTCATACCCTCATCATCTTGAGCCCAGTTTTGCCAGCGGTATTTTGCTTCGAGTGGAGATTTGTAATCATCTTTCATAACCTCTGCCTCGGCTTCTTTATCAGCAAAGATTTTTAAAAACAGCATCCAAACAATTTGTGACAGTCTTTGTGCGTCACCGTCAACGCCTGTATCCTTTCTCATTATGTCCTGTATAGCTTTTATTACACTTGATATATTTGGCATTGTTACTCCTTAGAGATTTTTGACTTTTTTATACAATTCATGAGCTTTCTTTTTAATTTTTACCAATTCTTTGCTATTTTCTTCATATATTCTAAAGGAAGCCTGGCACACTTTATTCGCTGTGTGACAAAAGTTTAATTTTGCAGTAGCAATTTTAGAAAGCTTATCTTTATATAAATCAATTATCTTTAAAAATTCTCTTATTATATTTCTTTTAACTTTTATTTTTAATCCATCTATATAAGCCTCTTGTGTTAATAAATTTTTATATATAATACTAACTTCTTCTGTATATCTATTCACTTCATTTTTTAATAATGGTTCCCAATAGGGTTTTTCAGTGGGAGTTAAATTCCTAATTTTATCATTAATTTTTCCATCCCCATAAAAATTATCCATACACAATAACAATAATTTTGCTTGTGTTATAAACTCAGCTTTGTGCTTATAGCTTAGCTCTTTCTCCCAAGGATTTAATGCCTTATATCCAAATACTGCTAATGCAACTGTTCCTATGGCAGAAACTGACGTTGCAATAAGCATAAATACATCAAGCCAATTTATACTTTTATCAAATGCTAATGTCGTAAAATTAATTAAACCTGTAATCATCAAGCCACCTCGTTGTCATTAAAGAGTTCTTTTTCAAGCTCTTTTATTGCTTCTTCATACTTAGCCTTACCGCCAAACTCTTTAATTATCTCAACAGGTGTTCCTATTTCATCAAACGGTTGAAAATACAAAATCTCTCTATTTTCAATTTCCTCAATTCCTGCATCTGCAAATTTATCAATCAAGGCATTTAAGACTTTGCGGGCTTTTTCCGAATATTTGCCGAAATAATTTCTTTTTCTAACTTTTTCTGCTCTTTCTTTACGTGATAATGGCGGCATATCAAATGTTACATGGCATATCAAATCAAACACACTCAAATCTTTACCTGTTTTTTGTTTAACTTCTTCTCTTAGTTCATCAAGTAGAATTCCCTGTTCCGCTAATTCTTCTATAATTGCTGATTTTTTATCTGCTTCTGACCATTTTTTAATAAAATCGTCAAGGGAAGAAAACTGTTCTTTTAAATTTCTCTTTGTATAATCCGTTAAACTTTCCGTAATTAATTTGCCGTCATTGCCGTAATATTGAACTCTTTCACCGACTTGAACGACTTCAATTCCGTTAACATAAAACTTTCTTGTCGGCTTTTCAATATCGGTGATATCAATATCCGGCGGGATTTCTACAACAGTTTCATCATCAGAGAGGTTGTCGATAATTTCTTCAACTTCTTCTTTCGATTGTTCCTCTTTAGGTATATCTTCATTTTCGTTAATTTCTTTTACCTGAACAGGCTCACCGTCAAATTCTTTATCTTCAAAGAGCCTTGTAACCCCGCGGAAATCAAGAATTGTAAAATACCATTTATTATAATCGGGTCTAAGTCTTGTACCTCGCCCTATTATCTGCTTAAATTCGGTCATTGAATTTATATTGCTATCTAAAACAATGAGTTTACAGGTTTTAGCATCAACTCCCGTTGTCATTAGCTTTGACGTAGTTGCAATTACAGGATATGTAACCTCCGGATCAATAAAATTGTCCAGCTCTTTTTTCCCTTCATCATTATCGCCGGTAATCTGCATTACATATTTGGGATTCTTGCTGACTAAATCGGAATTTTCATTAACCAAAGCCTGTCTCATTCTGCCTGCGTGATCAATATCAGTACAGAAAACAATTGTTTTATCATATCTGTTATTATTTTTCAGGTATTGAGTTATTCTTTTTGCGACAAGTTCGGTTCTCTCATCTACAACAATTCGTTTGTCATAATCTTTGACATTAAATTCCTCATCCGGGATTTCATTCCCGTACTTATCAATGGTGCCCTCTTTTAGTTTTAAACCGTCTAAGTCAATATTAATTAAAGGTCTTATAACTTTATATGGTGCTAGAAAACCATCTTCAATACCCTGTTTCAAAGAATACGTATAAATCGGTTCGCCAAAATATTCGATATTTGAAACTTCTTTTGTTTCTTTTGGTGTTGCAGTCAGCCCAAGCTGTGTCGCTGAAGAAAAATAGTCAAGAATTTCACGCCAGCTTGAGTCATCTTTTGCACTTCCTCTATGACATTCATCAATTACAATTAAATCAAAGAAATCTCTGGAAAATTCTTTATATGCATCTTTATCTTCATTATTTCCTGCAATTCCTTGATACAGAGCCAAATAGATTTCATAGGATTTATCAATATTGCGTTTTGTGATTTTTGTCATTTTATCGCCAAATGGTGCAAAATCTTGGCTTTTGGTCTGGTCAACTAAAATATTTCTATCCGCTAAAAATAAAATTCGTTTTTTCTTCTTAGCCTTCCATAAACGCCAGATAATTTGAAATGCCGTATAAGTTTTACCTGTTCCCGTTGCCATTACAAGCAAAACCCTGTCTTGTCCTTTAGCAATAGCTTCAACCGCACGATTTATAGCAATTCTTTGATAGTATCTCGGCTCTTTATTACTTGCTATATCTTTATGATAAGCCTGTGTATATATTTTTTCAGTTTCGATATCTTCCAGTTGTTTGTATTTTTTGTATTTCTCCCATAATTCCTGCGGAGACGGGAATTTATCCAAAGGTATTTCTATTTCTTTTTTACCTAAATTAACCGTTCTATCATGAAAAATAAAAGAATCTCCATTAGAAGAAAAAACAAAAGGAATATCCAGCATTTGAGCGTATTCTATCGCCTGTTGAATACCGGCTCCAGCACTATGTTTGTTGTCTTTTGCTTCAATGACAGCAAGAGGAATATTGTTTTTGTAATACAAAATATAATCTGCACGTTTGCCCTTGCCACGAGAAACAAGTTTACCCCTAACTATTACTTTACCAGCGGTGAATGAAACTTCTTCTCTAATCTGCGAATTTTTATCCCAACCTGCTTTTATTATTGCAGGAGTTATAAATTTAGTGCATATATCTCGTTCTGATAAATCTTTTTTATTCATTAAGACCTCGCAGCTTATTGATTAATTTTACCATAAAGATACATAAATAGTTGTTGTACTGCGATTAAAACTTTATTCGACTAATTATGAAGAATATGAAAAATTTATGGAACAATTAAATACGCACTTGATAAATAACAACCAGCAAAACAAATAGTGACTTTTTCAAGATTATTAAATAATTGGCATACTTATAGCAACAGAAGGCAGTTATTCATAATAAAAACTTTTCGGCTTACATATCAGAGTTGTCAAAAATTTGATATGTTGATTTTTCTGCAAACTACTGTTATTTTTTCTGTTTTCGTATGTTACTTAACATACGGATAGATTGAGATTTGCAGAATTTCAGTGAGATACGCACAGTTTTTGAGTCGTCTGGATAATTCAGAAAAATTTAAAACAATGCCGGAAAATTTTTCATTAAGTTTGTAGAAATCTTTTAAATATATCAAATTTCATTAAAAAAGACTCCCGAAGGAGTCTTAATATGGGGCAAGTGATGGTATAAACTTCGAACCTTATTGTGTAAAATTTCTACATTTATGTTTGCACGATGAAGATACTATTGAGCAGATAAAGTTATTTTTATATAACAAAGATATTAAAGATTATTA
>CALUVO010000010.1 GCA_944324245.1 Candidatus Gastranaerophilales bacterium
ACTTAGACTTCATCAAGATATCGCAAGGATTGAAATACCTTCAGAGGACTTTTATACCTTTCTGGAAATTAAAGATAAAATCGTCAAAGACATGAAAGAATTAGGATTTAAATATATAACCCTTGATCTGGAAGGTCTCAGAAGCGGCAGCATGGATATTTAAAGAAAATATGCTAAAATCTTTTTATGGAAACCTTTAATTTACATCTCTGGCTTGATTTAATACAAGAAAAATTAAAAACCACTTTTGCAGATAACCTGCTTTTTATCGGCTACCACGGAAGTTACAGGCGGCAAGAAGCTACAGAATACAGCGATATTGACCTCATTGTTATACTTAAAACTTTAGTAATTGAAGATTTAAAAAAGTACAGAGAAATAGTAAACTCAATGCCTTTTAAAGAAAAATGCTGCGGTTTTATATCCGGAGAAAAAGAAATTCAAAACTGGTCTAAATCGGATATTTTTCAGTTTTATTACGAAACAGAAAATCTCTATGGCGATATTAAAAAACTAATAACTCCGCCTGAAAAAGAAGATATTCAAACCGCCATAAAAACAGGAGTTGAAACACTTTATCATGCCCTATGCCACTCCTTTTTATTTGATAAAAACAAAGCAGAAAACCTTGCCAGTCTGTACAAAATGACATTCTTTATCCTGCAGGCCAAGTATTTTTTGAAAACTAATCAGTACATTCTAACTAAAAAAGAACTTTTAAATTATTTAGACAATGAAGATTACCGCATATTAGAAACTTGCATAAATAGAAATTTAATTAAAGATTTTAACGCTAAAGAGCTTGAAAGATCTTACAATAGACTATTGGAGTGGTGCAAAAGTACAATGAGATAAACGTTTAAAAATTATTGAAAGTAAGGAAGAATTTATGAAGAAAGTTAAAATTACAGTAATAGAATGTACTTTTAATAAAGAATTGGCACAAAAATACGCAGGAGAAGGTTTAACCGCCTGCACTTATAACCAATCGGGACAGGTATTTTACACAAACGGCTGGCAAAAACCGGAAGGCTTGTGCGACAATGCTTGGAAATCTATGATGGAATATGCAATGACACTGGCACATGGCGGCAATGACTTTTATGACGGCTGGATGAAAGATAAAAATTCTGCAATAGTTACCTGCAATGACGGCTTCCGCCCCGTAATATTTTTACTGGAAGCAACAGAGGAAGATGCTCCGGTTTTTCTATCATAAAATTTTAAATACAAACAAATGCGGATTAAATCAAGTTTTGCAAGAGCATTTTGTTTTGCCTTCTCAGGTGTATATTTGATTGTCTCAACTTGGTTTTCCATTGTCTCAAAATCCTTGTAATGCGTTGTGCAACACATTCATCACTCGTTTTGAGACAGAAGTCAAGTGGGGAGTTGATTATATTTATAATATGATTACTGAAAAATGAGGAACTTTATATGAACAGCATTATAAATAATTTATGGAATAGCAATGATTATAAAAAATAGGAAAAATATTTGAATAAATATAATGATACCATTATGCTAAATCATATAGAATTCAAAAAAATGGAATCATTAGATGTTAACCCAATAAAAAATATGTCAGAATTTAAATTTTATAAATTTTTATATGATTAATTATAAATTATAAATTAATAACCTGTATTTTTTATTAACCAATCTGGGTTAGGCTTATATCCTTCTGTTATTGCACTATTATAAAAACTTGTTATTGTTTTAATTGCCGTCTCAAGTGCAATTTCTTCTGTCACAGCAAAATTATGACTTGTTGTGTATGGAGCAATTTGAGTTGGAGTTTGAATAAAATAATTTGTTTGGAAGCAAATATCTTCTCTATCAAAATACTGATAAAGTTTGATTTTAATTTCAATTTCTGGAATATCGGGTAACCTAAAAGAATATTCACCCAGTATTTGTTTTAGTTCTATAACTGTATTTTTATCATATGTAAGTTTCTTTGTGTTCATTTTTATTCCCTTTTATACTTTGCAAAAATATTAAATTATTATCATTATTCTTTATTATCAAACATAAACTTCAATAAATCTTCTATTTGTAAGGCTATTTCTTGCCAGCATTTAAAGGCTTCGGAATTGTTGGAATCCGCATTTAATAGTCTATCCCGTTCTTGAGATAATTTGACTAGTTTCCATATTTCTTGCATTGGTCTTTTATCAAAAGCAAATGCTCTAACCATATAATTTCCAAGTTCAGTTTTAGCAATAATATCACCATTATACGTCCGTTCCAAATGTTCATCGTATTCCTCTAATATTGGATCAACGAATCCTTCTTTTTCATTATGAGAAATATTAGCATCATGTGTTGGCCACTTATTATGCTTTTTTCTATTGCATTGATAACAAGAATATACTAAATTGTTATAATCATTAATCCTGCTTGCATCTATACTTTGTGGAACAAAATGATCAATTTCAAATGCATTTTTAGAAATATTTACTGTTTTCCCACAATATCCACAAGTATCTTGAAAATCTATTCGCAGGTCATTTTCATAATCTCTATAATTATTTTTAGGTTTGACATTAGTCCTTCTTGATAATTTTTTATCTCCATGTATCCTAGTCATTCTTTTTCTTCTCCAACGATACACATTGAGTTGCAAGTTCTAAAATCTTATCAATTTTATCAGATATTTCAGATTTAAATATTTCGCTAGGCAAATCATCCATTCTGTTATAGGCTTTTAAAACAGAATATAAGTTGAGAAGAGATTCTTCTTCATTATTTGTAATAGTTTTCTCTCTTTTTTTTACTAGTAGTATGTTGAAATCATTCTCTATATTAACTAATCTTTTATTAAAAACTTTTGTAGCTTGTTTTAGTTCCTCACCAAAAGTTGTAAGACCTTCAACACTACTTAAAATACTTCTATCTTTAATTAAAATAGAACTTACAAGATTTTCTGAAATTGAATCACAAGGATAGTTCGTTAATATAATACATACTAAGTCGGGGAGTTTTTTATTCAAAAACTCAAGCAATTCCGTTCCATTAAATGTATATTGGTCTGATAACTTAAAATCCGCAATAAAACATTCTATTTTGTTTTCTAGTATCCAATTATAAACATCTTGCTTTGTTGAACAATTTTCCACAAATTTTAGTGTTACATAATTTTCAAGTAACTCTGCATAATCCTTAAAAGCACTAGAATCATCATCGATGTATCCTATATTGTATTCACACATTATTTAAAAACTCCTTTTAAATTAATATTTACTATGAAGCCTGTTTCACGTTCTTTGTTTTGTGATAAATCAACATCACCATAATACTCTTTTACTGTTTTATTCACAATCCACATTCCCATTCCTGTTCCAATAAGGTTACTATTTGCATCACGCTTACTAGTTTCAAAAGGCTCTAGAATTAAATTTGGATTTTTTTTGTATTTTTCAGATAATCCTTTTCCGTTATCTTCATATAATAATCTTAATTCATTATTTTCTTGTGTTAAGTTAATATTAATTGTTTTATTTTTAATTGCAGCATATTCAAAAGAATTGATACTATTTGTTATTAAATTACTAATGATACTTTCTATGTCATATGGAAAGCATTTAAAATTTGTTTCCACAACATTCAAACTTATTTGAACATTTTTCTCACTCAAAACTTCTTGCCAAGATTCGATAAAATCTTCAAATAGCTTCTTCATTGGTATATAGGTCATTTTACGTTTGTCTCTTTTAACCATTTCAATAGTTACAGTAAACCAAGAATTAAATTTCTTTTGCAAATCTAAGGCTTCTTCTAATTTTTGCTTGATATGTTCTTCTGATTTTCCTTTTTCTAATGCTTGTTGTGCTGTTAAAATTTTAATATTTAATTTATGAACAACATCTTTAATTTCATGAATATATGAATTTGTTACAATACCAGTTGTTGCTAAGGTTCTTAGTAGTCGATTTTCATCTTCAAGATCTTTTATTTGTTCCTGCTTGGTATCTATAACTGCTTTTGCTTTTTTTGCATCAATTAAAGTCTTTTTTTGTTGTCCTTTGTTATTTGATTTATTATTTGCAGATTTTTCATTTATTTCATCTTCATAAATTTCAATAGGATGAGTATCGTCATAATATTGTCGTAATATACGGCAGACATATTGACGATCTTTTTCGATTTCTTGTATTACAAAAATTAAAAATTCCCTAAAATATGCAAACTCTTTTGTTTCAACAATGCCTTCTCTATTGGATTGGTCTGGAAGATTGATATTTAAACGAGAAATATGAACAGCACCTAACATTTGATCTGCCGCAACACGCCATGCCCCAGTTGGGTGAGATATTGCAGCAGGAGATTTAGATTTACGATTAGACAATAAAAGCCAATCAAAAGTCGTTGTTTTTGGCTCCCCATAAGGCCTTACTCTAAAATTATCTCGATAAATTTTTATTCCGCCAAAGGTGTCTCTTGTATCTCGCCTTGAAGAAATATCCTTATAAAAATACTTTTCCTTTTCATCTTTCGTATTGGATAACTTTGCAAAATATAAAGTTCCTTTAAAAGGACCAATTGTATTTATATCTATATCAGATAAAATTTCATTAAATACATAATTTTTTTCTATAGGTTTACCCTTAAAATATTCAGCGTCTTTTGAGGTGAAATATGGTTCTCTTACAACTTCATTAAATTTGTTCCCAAAATCAAATTCATCTCTTTTTATTAAAATCCTAGTATTGCCACTTTCATCTACATTAAAGTCTATTTTATAATCATACGAATAATCATTACTATTTACAGTAATCTTAGATTCTTCTAATTTTGAATTTTCAGAAAATACATATAACTGAAAAATATTATCAATTTCTGGTGGAATTAATGTGGCTAAACTCTTTTTTATATCTTCAATTAATGTAGTTGTCCAAGTATCTCTTAAATTTTGTAACTTGAATATTGTACCACTATCATGACATTTTGCTTTAATTAATGACTTTAAATCATTATTCAAAATTTCACTTGTATAATTACAAAAATCGATATTCGTTATTTCAAAATCAGCTCCAACATCTGTAATTTTTGTTCCAGAATTAAAATCTGACCAATTAACAGACCATAAAACAGATTCTGTCTTTGTTTTTGACAACATTTTACAATTATCAGCAATACGATCTAGAGCGAATCTACCAATTCCTTTTGCACCAGTTTGTATTCTTCCAGAATGAAGTTTATAATTCTCTTTTTTTGATGAATATCCAATTGTCATCCAGTTACTATGAATGGTTTCTGAGGTCATACCAGAGCCATTATCTATTAAATAAAACATATTAGTTGATTTTTCATAATATAAAATACAAGTATTAGCATCAGCATCATATGCATTTTTTACTAATTCTAATATTGCACCATCCAACTTCGATACATTTTCTCTCCCTATAAGCCTTGCTGTATTAGCATCTACATTAAAAGGAATTTTCATACAGCAACCTCCTCATTTAGTTCAAAATTATTAACATCTTTTGGGGTAATACGTAAGGATTTCCCACTGGCTTGTATTCCTATATTATTAACATACTCTATAAAATCTTTACTATTAAGAATTTGCTTAGCCTGCTCCAGAGATGTTCCATTTTTAGATGTAATATATATTCCTGAATAAGGAATATCTTCTTTAGAAAGTTCATATACTTTTATATTATCAGTTACAACTGTTGATATTAAAAGTTTTTCTTGGTTTAAGTGAGACAAAGCTTGGCTTCGCCCGTATTCAAACCATTCCGCAGATATATCTTTGTTACGTTTTTCTAATTTATCCTTAAAGGTTTTTAAATGCTGGACTGCCACAGGATATTTTTCTTCAAATTCTTCAGGTTTATATTTCATCAATTTTCCGTTTTTGTAATAATATGGAAATATTATGTATTCTTCTATACCATATGCAAGATTTCGTGGGCTTTTAGCAGGTCTTGTAACCTCTTCTTCAATATTACACTTTGAAGTAATATTTGCATCAGGCCTTATAATAAAAGCTTGGTTTAATAATGTAGCAATAGAAATTTGAGCATTAAAAAAATCTCCAAATTTTAGCTTTGTATTTTTATTTTTTGATTCTTCAACTTTAAATACCCATTTTTGATTTAAAGAAGTTTTTGGAATTTTTATACTAGTTTTATCATCCTCATTTCTATACAAAATTTGTTTTCTGTTTTTGCCTTTTTCGCAAACCAAAATCGATGTTGCGACTAAAGCTTTTGAGAACACTTTTTCTGTTTTAAAATCGTATATTTTACTGACTGAAGGAAGAATAAACTCTCTAAGTTTTTCTGCAAAAACATTCTTAAAAATACTACTTGGTATAAGATAAGAGAGCTTACCATTATCAGATAAGCAGTTCAGACTTTTTTCAATAAAAGCATAACAATAGTCAAATTTCCCTTTAGAACATGTAATAAACTCATTTTTAATAAATTCTCTAGTCTCAGGTTCAAGATCTCTATAATTTATATATGGAGGATTTCCGGCAATGTATGAAAACTTTTGGGATAGTTTGTATTTTAAAAAATCCGCAACATGAATATTCCATTTTACATTATAAATCCCATAGTATTCCGCGACTTTATTCAGAGTTTTTATACAATCATTATATTTAGAAGAATCAATTTCAAAACCCCAAATGTCATCTTGCAGCCCTGTTTTTATTATTTTTAGCGAAAGTTTTTTACTAATACCATCCTTAATATATCTCGAAACTACATGTTTTAAGACGGATCCATCACCACATGAATTTTCTAGGAATTTTTGTCCTAATAAGCCTTTTTTATATTCTATGATATCCAATAATTTATTGACCTTATCATCAGGTGTAAAAATTTGACATCTTTCTATACGCTTCATTCATACCTGCTGCTTAATATAACATATAAATGATAGCATAAAAAGCATTATTTTAATACTTCCATTTACAAAAAATAGCGTAATTTAACATTACAAATGTTACATAGTAACGACAAGGATTATACGATGACAGAATTTAATGAGTTTTTGATAATAGACAAAATGTATAAAATTTTCTATAAAGAACTTATTAAGAATAAACACCACAAAATTGACAAAGTGTCTGCTGCAGTTTACACTATATTTTTGAAGCAAAGAGTCTAGTTAAGAATGGTAAATAATGAAAGAATTAAAACATACAATAGATTTAGAAAATTATATAGTTAACGACTTAAAAACTGATGAAGATATAAAATTATATCTAAATACAAGTTTAAAAGATTATATTGAAGATGGTGATTTTAATTCTTTTTATCGTGCATTAGAAATTGCCATTAAATCAAGAAATTCAATTTCAGGTTTTGCAAAGAAAATTGGAATGTCCAGAACTCATTTATACAGTTTATTTAAAAATGAGAAAGAACCTAAATTCTCAACTATTGTAAAAATATTCCATGAATTAGGTTATGAACTTGAAATTGCTTAAATGTCCTAATCTTATTGATAATTTGGGATATATCAATTTACAAGCAAAAATAGAATTGCACTTTTTGCACTTATTTGCACTGGCTTAAAATAGGCTTTGTGAGCGGGTTAGACCCTGAAATAAATTCAGGGTGACAAAATTTTAGTGCAATTTAGTGCAAAAAATGAGTAGTTGAGTGCAAGAAAAGACCCATGCATCTCAATACTAAAAAACAGCCTCAATCGTACTGTCTGTTTGATTTTTTATTAAATTTTCTCTGTCTCAATGTCCCAGAAACCTATTATTCTCTGTCTCAATGTCCCCGAAACCTATTACTGGTCGTGTCGTCCGTACGGAAATCCGTTCGAACCACAAAGAGGGCTTCTCGTCATACTACAGAGATTAAAAAAGACAGGTCTTGTACCTGTCTTTTTTAATCTGGGCCGCAGTGGACTCGAACCACCGACCTCACGCTTATCAGGCGTGCGCTCTAACCACCTGAGCTAGCAGCCCGCACCAAA
Source organism: Candidatus Gastranaerophilales bacterium (assembly GCA_944324245.1). Classification (GTDB taxonomy): domain Bacteria; phylum Cyanobacteriota; class Vampirovibrionia; order Gastranaerophilales; family Gastranaerophilaceae; genus Limenecus. The sequence continues at coordinate 7,954 of CALUVO010000010.1, forward strand.
CATTATTTACTTTTCAGATCTCAGGTTGTTAGAGCGCCATGCGCATAATTTAACTTCGAAAGCTATCCGCTTTCTGGGGCACCTGAGCTAGCAGCCCGCATATTCTTTTTTCAACCCAGTGTTAGATCGCACGCTCCGTCTTTATCCAACTTCGAAAGCTATTCGCTTCCAGCCGTCTGAGAAAACAGCCGTTTCTAGTGTGTATTTATTACACCATAGACAAACTTTGAAATCAAGCATTTTTATTTTTAATACTCTTATAATTTCAAACTTGGAACAAAAAAACAGAGTAATCCTTGTCATTAAAGATTCTTACTACAAATTATATTATTCTTCATCCGTAGTCGGTCTGAGAATAATTATAGAATTTATATTCAATTGAACAAAATCATGAAACTCAGTACGCCTGTTTGGCAGCTGTCTGTAAGATACTTCACAATCTTTTATCGCAACGAAACGTTTTTTGCCGTTTAAAATATCAGAAAGCACACGGCTTCTTTTCCCGATTTTAGGCATAAAAACAGATCCTTTAATCTCATAATCCTGAGTAATTACAAGGACACGCTCTGACCATACACCATTGGTAAAATCATTATCGCCCAATTCTTCTACTTCAAAATGTTCAAATTCTTCATTATTCATTCACAAATCCTTTATATAAGTTTTCTACGATATTTGATAAGACTGGAACAATGGTAGATACAATGCCAATGCAAGGAACATTACTATACTACCGATAACTATAAGCATAAAAGGTTCTATCATCTTTGTCAAAGCGTCAATAATATCATCAAGTTTTTTATCAAGGAATATAACACTCTGGTGCAGCAATTCACCCAATTTACCTGTTTGCTCACCGGTTGCAATCATAAATAAAACCATCGATGGCATAATGTTAGCAGAACGCAATGCTGTAGAAAGATGTATACCTTGTTGAACCTTACCTATTGCATCGGTAATTCTGTCTTTAATGGTTTTATTATCTATTGTTAAGTTTCCGAGGTGCAAACAATCTACAATAGGGATACCTGCTTCATACGCAACAAACATTACTGTAATAAAGTTTGAAAAGTTTGCATACTTTAACATATCACCAATCAAAGGAACCTTAAGGAAGAAATCATCGAGTATTCTTCTTGAAACAGGATTCTTAAAAGCAGTATAAATCAAACCGCCTATTAAAAATGGCATCATCAAGGTCAAATACCAGTATTCTTTTAAGAATTCACCTAAATCAATACAAATTTGAGTTACCATAGGGAGCTTTGCACCTGACTGGTCAAACATTTCTTTAAATGCAGGGAATACAAACATAAGCATGACAGTAACTACAACAATAGCAAGTAAAATTACAAAGCAAGGATAAATCAATGTACCTATTACCCTGCCTCTGATAGCTGACTGTTTTTTCAAAAGTTCAGACAGACGGTCTAGAGTTTTTTCCATTTCACCGGAATCTTCACCGGCTTTTGTCAAACCTACGTATATACTTCCAAAAATTTCCTGGTATTTTGCAACAGTATCAGCAAATGTAGCACCTGCAATTACCTGTTTTCTGATTTCTCTTGCAAGAAGCCTTATTCTTGAAGATACAGCATCTTTTTCGAGGAACACAAGCCCCTCAATAATCGGTACACCTGTACCGATAAGAGTACGAAATGTTCCTGTAAAATCAATCAATTCCTGCAAAGACAAAGGACTCAGTCTGACCTTTGGAGCAGCAGATTTTTTGCCTTCATCAAAAACTTTTGTCGGGATTAAACCCATAGCCCTGATTGCCTCACGGGCTGCTTTCACATCCTCTGCTTCTATTTTACCATTTACAATTTCTGATTGATTTCTTAGTGCTATATAATTAAATATTGTCATCTTTATTTAACCTTATTCAGTAACAGGACCTAATACACGTACAAATTCGCTGATTGTTGTCTCACCTCTTAAAATATGACCGAGACAAGAAGTCTGCAGAGTTTTCATACCCATACCTACAGCAGCTTCTTCTATCTCTACATCATGGGCTGAATGCGCAATCATTTTTTTGATTTCTTTATTTATTAACATTACTTCGTAACAACCGATACGACCCTTGTATCCTTCATTGTTACAGTCAAAACATCCTTTGGGTCTATAAATCGTGCGTTTCATAAATTCTTTTTGCTCTTCCGGATTTCCAACAACAAGTTTGGCTTCCTCGAGTGATGCATGGTAAGCTTCTTTACATTTAGGACAAAGACGTCTTACAAGACGTTGTGCAATAATACCTGTCAATGTAGAAGAAATCAAGTAATCTGCAGCACCCATCTGAATCAAACGCGTAATTGTTGCTGCAGCAGAGTTTGTGTGAAGAGTAGACAATACAAGGTGACCTGTCAATGCAGCTGCAATAGCTGTTTCTAATGTTTCAAAGTCACGAATCTCACCGATAAGTATGATATCAGGGTCCTGTCTTAAGATAGCTCTCATACAGCTTGCAAATGTAATACCAGCTTTCGGGTTAATCTGAGACTGGTTCAAGCCGTCAATCTTAATTTCAACAGGGTCTTCCAGAGTTGTAATGTTTACGCTTTCGCTGTTTAAACTTTTTAATACAGAGTAAAGAGTTGTTGTTTTACCTGAACCTGTAGGACCTACCGCCAGTATGATACCGTTCGGAGCCGCAACCATCTTATTGATGCGCTCAAGATCCTCCTCAGTACCTCCTGAAAGTTTAATAATTTTGTCTTCTGTTTTAATACTTGCAGCAGGAGCAAGAATACGGATAACCATCTTTTCTTTACCTGCAACAGGAAGTGTATTAATACGGAAGTCATAAGAAATGCCGTTATATTTTACAGTAAAAGTACCGTCTTGCGTTCTTCTGTGTTCTGCAATATTCATTCTTGAAAGAACTTTAAAACGGGCAATCAAGGAAGATTCAACTTTTTGAGGCAAATCCAGTACTCTTCTTAAGATACCGTCAATTCTGTATCGAACAGTATAGCAGTCTAACCTCGGCTCAATGTGAATATCAGACGCCTTCATGTCAATTGCATCTGTGATAATCTTTGTTGCAAAGTTTGCAACGTTACCTGATGTATCCTCGAGTTCTCTTTCTACCTGTTCCCACAAAGATTCTTCAACTTCGAACTCAAGTGCTTCCTGTTCAATTTTTCTTATAATTTCTTTTGTTTCTTTTCTTGCACGGCCAAAGTACTTTGTCATACAGCTTTTGAATTCCATATAACTCATTAAGAGTACTCTGGGGCGCATACCGGTCAGGTAAACAATTTCATTTAAAGCTTTTTTGTTGCTGGGATTAACCATACCAACATCGAGGACTTTTCCATCAGAATACAGAGGAACAACTTTATTTTCCTTGATAAAATCTTCAGGTAAAATTTTGATAGTACCTTCAGAAATATTCAACTGCTGTGCTGTAACATGCTGAAAACCTTGCTGCGCAGACAGAGCATCTTTCAACTGGTCAACAGTAATATACCCGAGCGAAACAAGCATAGAACCAAGCGGAGTGCCTGTTTTTTTACTCTGCTTAAGAGCATCAACAAGTTGATCTTCTGTCAGTTCACCACTATCAATAAGGATTTCGCCGATACGCTTTTTAGGCGCATCCGGGCTGTAGACATGAGCCACAGTATTTTCATCCTGCTTCTGATTATCCGGTTTCGATTGTGTATTCTGCTCAAATTCTACATTATTTTCAGCAGTCTCTGCAGCAACAGAATTATTTGTATTCTCTTCATTAACAACGTTTTCAGCACGCATAGTATCTGTTGCGCCAGACACATGCACATTTTCTTCATTTGAATAAAATTGAGAAACATAATAATCAAAGAGAGAATTAAAACTCTCTTCATTTAAAGAAATAAATTTAAGTGAATTTATATTTTTAGTAGCTACAAACTTAGTAATATCTGCCTTGCTTGCACCTTCATTTATAGCAACAAAAAAAGAACCGGCCTGTGTATTTATCGGTATAAAATTATTTGCCGATAGTTCATCTTTTGTGAAAACCGAAGCATATTTTGAATTTATGTTACTTTTTATTTTATTTAGAGTTTCAGAATTCATAATTTTTTTATAAATTCCCCGCCGTAATTTAAATCCATATCTTGAAATCAATCACGGCAGGGAAATTCTCTATAATTAAAGATTTTCAGTATCAGCAGCTACATCTTCAGTATCTGTAATAATATGAGGTGTAATCATAATTACAAGCTCACTTTTTTCATTAGAAGTTGTTGTGCTTCTGAATATTGACCCGATTAACGGTAAATCACCAAGGAATGGTAATTTAGAAACATTCTTTGATTCTCTTTCCTGAATCAATCCGCCAAGTACAAGAGTTTCACCGTCTTTGATTCTTATATTGGACAGTTCAAGGTTTCTTCTCTGTAACAGTGTTGCAGCAATAATCTGTCCACCACCATTACCCATACTCATTACCTCACCGTTAGGCTGAATAGTTGCATATTCAGGTTTAAGGTTCATGGTTACATAGCCGTCGGGACTGATAAACGGTGTCAGTTCTACGGAAATACCATTGTCTTCACCGATTTCGTAGGTTCTTGAAACACCTGCAACACCTGTACCGAGACCTGAAGTCATGATTTCTTCATCAGTTGACTTGATATAGTCTGATGTCAGGTTGATAAGGGATTTTTTGCCGTTTGTGACCATAACCTTCGGATTAGCGAGGATTCTGCCTTTACCGCTTTCAATTAAGTAGTTAATAGACCATGCAAGAGTCTTTTTACCGTGATATCTGTAGTATCTGACAGTACTGTCTGATGATTCCTCGCCGCTGCCGCTGCCTGAAGAGGTTGTAACCGAATACGGAGAGCCCATAAAGAACATTTGCGTATTGTCAAAAGGTTTTAGTCCGCTCTCACCGTCAAACTGGCCTGAGAAAAACGGTGTCAACAAAGTCCACGAGTTTTCAAACTGTTTTGAACCGTCTTCTGACAGCTCGACTATTTGAACTTCCACAAAAGCCTGCGGCTGTTTTACATCGTTGGCTTTTATAAAGTTTTTAACCATCTCGGCCTGAGCTTCAGAACCGCCTGTTATATTAATTGTACCTTTTTGCGGGAAGTACATAACTGTCAGAGATGAACCTTCCAGCGATTTTAAAGTATTTGCAGTAGCATTTCCTTTGATTGTACATGCTACTTTTCCTTCACCGAGAGAAATTGTGTCCTCATCTCCAGAAGAAGAGCTGTCTCCAGAAGAAGAACTGCTGCCAGAAGATGAACCGCTGCTGGAAGAACCTCCGCCAAGCGAAGACGCACCGCCAGTAGTAACACCGGAATCACTTGAAGAAGAATCACCGCTGCTATCACCGGAAGCAGAATCATCACCGCTGCCAGAGCTGTCACCTGAGCTTTTTTTGGCTGTAGGGAACAATGACTCACAAATCAAAGTAGCCATTTCTTTCGGTGTAGTATGGTTAACTCTGTAAGAAATAGTCTTTGGTTCGACATCTATTTTTGAAACAACTTTTTGTGCCATCAAATAGTCATTTTTTGTACCAAATATAATCAACTCATTTGTAACAGGATTTGTTACAACGATTTTGTTATTAGATAAGCCCGGTCTGTTTGTAGAAAATACGTTGCTGTTCAAAAAGTCAGCTACTTTAGAAGCATCTGTATATTTTACCGGTATTGTCATCATATTTTGTTTACCAATATCAGACTTCAGGCTTGCTTCTTTTGTCATTACAATCAAAGTACCTTTATCAATGAAGAAAGACAGGTCACTTGCCTGCATTATCATTTTAAATGCATCTTCTAATGTTACATTGACAAGATCCAATGTGATATTACCGCTTACTGAACTATGGAATATAATATTTAACCCTGCCTTATCAGCTATCATTCTCAATGCCTGTCTTAAATCGGAATCTCTTAACGATACGCTGATTTTTCTGTTTCCGTTATTCAGCTCAACACTGCCGTCGAGACTGATATTACCGGAACTTTTGTACTCTGTTCTGAGCGCCGGCTTGCTGATAGAAGCTTGGATTTGCGCCTGTGCTATTGTAGCAATAGAAAATGTTACAGCAAGAGCAATGGTTGCTGCACCCACACCCAACAGCGGGAACTTTCTTTCTGATTTTTTTTGTTTGTCATTAAACATTTATTGATGACTCCTATTAATTATTTGTATTTTAATTTGTATTTTACTTATTAAATTGGATAACACTGCCGGCTGATTTTGTATATGCACCGCCGAATTGATTAGACAAACCGGAAACAGGATTCAGATTTACGCCGTCTTCCAAAGTCTGCCCGACTGTTGCCTGATAAATATTATTTTTATATTTAAGTACAACACTATTTTTTGTAATATTTAATATATTGTATCCTTTTACATTATCGCCTTTATGTACAAGCTGGTCTTCTCCGCCGATATTTATTATAGCTGATGGTCTGGCTGAATCATACATAATACCTGAAATCTTTGTCTGTACCATTTCATCCACAACAGGGTCTGCCTCAGGTATAGTTGTAGGCGGAGCTATGAGCTCAAATTTAGGTTGTTTTGAAAGAGCAACTTTTTGCATATACGGCATAAAAGGATCCATTCTGCCGCCTGCTGAAACCGGGATAATAACAGACTGTCCAGAAAGTCCCAGCTGAGATTCCTTCTTTTCGTCAGCTTTCTTTTTAAGTTTTGCTCTCTCAAGCGGAGTAAGCTCTTTTTCATCTTTTGCTTCCGCTTTTGCAGTATCAGCCTTTGCATCAGAGCTGGCTTCGTCATTTGCAGCCTGCGTCTTGTCCGCACCGGCAGCAGCAGCGTCATCACCGGGTTTTGCAGGGAGTGTATCACCTGTCAGATTTACATCAACTGTTGCCGTACCGTTATCAGTAGTATTTGCACCGTTTACGGCAGTGTCTGTAGAAGCTTTATCATAAAAATAATCACCCATCGATTGTTCTGCCTGAGTATCTGAACCGGGTGCCATATTCTTTTTGTAATAAAACATGCCTGCTGCTGCACCGCAAATTAAAAGCAAAAGCAACAGATAAATCATGCCCGAACTTTTCTTAGGGGCAGCGTTTGCAGCAGGAGAAGCCTGATAAGGCGCGTTTTGCTGAGGAGCTGCACCCTGATTATAGGCACCTTGCTGAGGCGCATAATTTTGCTGCGCACCTGACGTACCCTGATTATAACCAGCTTGAGGAGCGCCATAATTTTGTTGTACACCTGATGTACCTTGATTGTACCCGCCTTGCGGCGCCGCATAATTTTGCTGCGCAGGCTGTTCGTATGCTCCTGAACCGGCATCCCAAAAATCATCATCAGATGAAGCTGATACTCTGTCATTGTCGGAAGGATAGTTGTTATCTCCGTTGTAAAACTCATCAAAGCCGTAATTTGGCTCGTTGTCATTTATATCCGAATTACCTAATTCTCCAAACATTTACACTCTCTTCATACTTACTCTATTGTAACCTTAATTTTATAACCGTCCAGCTTCTAACAAAACATACGAACAGTCTATTTTAATATAATTTTTTACACTATTAAAATTATGGCAAATTTCTCGTTATATTTTTATTATTTATAGTGTAATTTGCGAATGGCTTTTTAAACAAAAAAGCTCTTTTCAATCTATAATTAGTTCTGCAGGATTATTTCCGCATTTATAATTATATACTTTTACTATATTATACTTAATAATCATTTACATACAACTATTTTTTACAAAAAAGATTCTATAATTATATAATGAGTGAGATTGCATTAACTGCTCCGATAAAAAAACCGGAAGATATTGAAAACTTTTTGCCGCATGTAAAATGCAGAAGTTTCTATGTTTATCACCACAAATTTATAAATTCTGAACACGGTTTTGAATATGTAAATAAATTTATTGAAACAGCGCATAAAAACGGCTGTAAAATTTATGTAAATTTTAAGCATAATATTACGGAAGAAGATTTAATTGAAATCAAAAAATTTATTACATTTTTAAAACAAACAAAAATCGACGGCATATTTATAAACAGCTTTGCAATACTGGAAGCAATAAAAACGCATTCGCTTCCGTTTAAGGTGATTATTGATTCATATTTCGATATACACAATCTTGCAGGAATCGACTTTGTAAACATGTTCCATAAAGCGAATCAGGTAATAATAACTGAAGAAATTTACCTTAAAAACATTGCAAAAATAAAAAAATACAAAAATATTTCTCTTGCAATAGATTCCGACAATCTTCCATGGTGCGCAGAAGACATAAAAAAGCTGAATGCAATTGATTCGGTTGTAATAAAAGGAAAATTTGCAACATCAGAAGAAATACTGGAAGGTATCGAGTTAGTTGAAAAAATACTTTCAAAGCCAAAAGTATTTAAAAACCAGAAGCTTCCGTTTAAGCATGTAAGAAAAAGCATTTATCAGACAAATCATTTCTGCGGAGAGATGATGAGTGCACAGGGGGCAAATTTTAAATTTGCACGCAATATTCAAAAATTTGAATGGGAAAACAAAAGACCCAGATTAAAAAAAGATTTTGAATACAAGAATCTACAGTTCCCCCGCATAAATTTGCGTCTTTCTTCTATCGGGCAGCTTGATGATTTAAAAAAGTTTATTGCAAAAGTCGGTTTTAATCCTGTTTATTCAATCGAATACGGAGAAATCTTAAATACTGCAGACCTGTCAAAAAGCAGCTTTCACCAGATTATAACAAAAGTTAAAAAATTCTGTTTCAACTACGGCATAAACCTGCAGCTAAGCACGCCGAGAATTCTTATCGAAAGGGATTTTGACAGAGTTTATGAATATGTTAAAAACCTCTGCCTCACAGAACCGATTCCTTCTTCTATAATAATAAATAATATAGGATACCTCTGGGCATTTATAAACGATGATGAACTTCACAGGATTCCCGTTGAAATCGGACAGGGGATAAATCTTTTAAACAGCATGTCTATAAAATGTCTGAATAACCTGCATCCTATAGATACAATAGATTTCAGTTCTTTTGAAAATATTACAAACATAAAAAATTGCATAAAAAAAGTTAAAAACTTAATTCCGAACAAAAAACTGACAATAGCAGGCAATGTCAGGGTGCCGACACTCGGGCTCTGCCCGTTAAACAACGATTCTGCCATTGTATCAAGGCTGTCGTGCAAAGCACCGTGCCACAACGGAAATTATGCACTAAAAGATCCTTCTTTAAAAAAAGTACTGCCTTTTGTTGTGGACGGATTCTGCAGAATGCACATGTTTCAGGATTATATATTGCATTTGTATGATTATGTACCAAAGCTTGAAAAAATCGGTATTAACGAGTTTGTTCTTGATTTATCCGATTTGCCCCCCAAGTATGTAAGTATATTATTAACCCATTTTCTTAACTCTCTTGCGGGTTTTGAAAAACCGTGCTCCGATGTAATAAATGAATACTGCATTCAAGATTTATAATAAAATACGTGAAAGTATTTTTTATATTTTTGTAAATATAACTCTATAGAATTAGTTCTATAGGGTTATATTTTATCTATAATTGTGATATAACTATGTATAATCAGGGGCGGATTATAAAAAGCCAAACCGATAAAATATATAATTAACACAGCGTCAATGCGCAATTAAGAGAAAAGGAGACATTATGACAGTCGGTCAATTCGTATTTATGCTACACTCCCACCTGCCTTACTACAGAAAAGCCGGTATGTGGCCATTCGGAGAAGAAAACCTCTATGAATGTATGGCGGAAACTTATGTTCCGTTATTGAATGCAATTTCGGAATTATATGAAGACGAAGGAATTAAAGCTAAATTAACCGTAGGTATCACGCCTATTCTCGCTGAACAATTAAACGATGAACACCTCCAAAACGGTTTCATTGAATATCTTGATACAAGAATAGCTGCTATATCAAAAGATTTGGAAAGATATCCCGATCCTGAAGTGGCTCATTCACAGCATTTAAAGTATCTTGCAAAATACTATTTTGACTGGTTTAACCACATAAAAGATTCTTTTGTAAATAAGTATCACAAAGATTTAATCAGTGCATTTAAAAAGTATCAGGATTTAGGCTGTATAGAAATTACAACTTCCGGTGCAACCCACGGATTTTCACCGCTGCTTGCTACAGATACAAACCTGAATGCACAGTTCAAAATAGGTTCCGATACGACAAAAAGACTTTTCGGCAAAAAAGCAAAAGGCTGCTGGCTTCCGGAATGTGCTTACAGACAGGGTTATGAATTTATTGGCAAAGACGGGCAGAAAAAATGGCGTCCTGCCATAGAAGTAACTCTTCAGAATAATGATATAGAATACTTCTTTACAGAATCTCATGTAATTGAAGGCGGTAACTCCATCGGCAATAGACGTGTAATTGGTGTTTACGGAAATATTGAATATATTCCTCTGCCGGAGAGAGAGCCAACCGGATATGACACATATTCAGCTTACTGGCTGCCTGATGCGCAAGTGGCAGTAATGGGTAGAAATGACAGAGCAGGATTTCAGGTTTGGTCTGCCGCTGACGGATATCCGGGTGACGGCTGCTACAGAGAGTTCCACAAAAAAGACGACAAGTCAGGTGCTCACTACTGGAGGATTACTTCTTCTACTACTGACCTCGGTGACAAAATGCTTTATGACCCGGTTCTGGCTATGTCTCAGGTCAATTTAAACTCTGATCACTACACAACTTTGATTTATCATTTACTCAATGATTACAAACTTTCTCACAACAAAGAAGGTCTTGTAATGGTATCGTTTGATACAGAGTTGTTCGGTCACTGGTGGTTTGAAGGTGTTGAATTTATTAAACAGGTAATAAGAAAATTCAACAACTATCTTCCGCAGGTAGAAAGAATGACAGCGGGTGAATATCTGCAGGCTCATCCGCCGACCGAGGCTATTCAAATTCCTGAATCTTCATGGGGTCAGGGCGGTCACTTCTATGTATGGCAAAACCATCTCACAGAATGGATGTGGCCTATTATCCACGGATGTGAAAAACGTATTATTGATATTGTTTCAAAATACGAAAAAATTCCAGAAGATAAACTTTTGCACAGAGCTTTAAACCAGCTTGCCAGAGAAAACTTGCTGCTGCAAAGTTCTGACTGGCCGTTCTTAATCACAACATGGCAGGCAAAAGATTATGCAACAGACAGATTCAGAGAACATGTCGAAAGGTTCGAAACAATTGCAGATATGATAGAATCAGGCAATATTGATGATAGCAAACTGCAGGAAATCGAATCAATTGACAACTGCTTCCCTGTAATTGATTACAGAGCTTATCTGCCGATTGAAGAAGGCAAAATTCCGCAGCAGGAAGAAAAACTTAAACCTTTGTATCAATAAAATGATTACAATATGGGCAAAAAACTCTGCATTTTTGAATAATGCAGAGTTTTTTATTATAACTCTAAATAGAGATTCTGTTTCAATGAGCATCAGGTATTTTAATTATTTGATTTATTGCTTATTAACTAAAAATGTCATCGAATTACGTAACATATACAAGAATGACATCTTTTTATATAATAAATAGTATCAGTATACAAAATAATATATTATACCCAGTTTTCAAGATCGGGTGTTTTTTTGCGCCAGTCTTTGGATACTTTTACGTTAAGCTCCAGATAAACTTTTTTATCCAGCATTTTTTCCAGTTCTTTTCGTGCCTGCATGCCTATTGTCTTTAGCATCTGACCTTTTTTGCCTATCATAATGCCTTTCTGGCTATCATGTTCAACATGTATCTGTGCGTATATTCGGTCTATGTCGTCTTTTTCTTCATATCTTTCTATAATAACGGCAACGCTGTGGGGAATTTCATCTTTTGTATTCAATAGAATTTTTTCTCTTATAATCTCCTGTGCAATTGAGCGCATGCTCTCATCTGTCAAGTCATCCTCCGCATAAATCGGTGCACCTTCCGGCAGTTTTCTCATAATTGTAGAAATAAGAGTATCAATATTTCTGCCTGTTTGAGCGGAGATTTTTGCCGTCGGCATGTTTTTGTCAAACAGCAGCTTGTAGGTTAAAAGGTTTTGTTCTTTTTTTATCGGGTCTTTTAGTTTATCGACTTTGTTAAGTACAATAATAACGGGTATGTTTGTCTTTTTTAGAAGATTTTCGACTATCCATTTATCCCCTGCTCCTGCAGGCTCGGACACATCGACTATAAACAAAATCAAATCTGCATCCGGAATAGAGCATTTTGCTTCGTCCATTAAAAATTCGCCGAGTTTGTCAACAGGTTTGTGAATCCCCGGTGTATCGATAAAGACTATTTGTCCTTCTTCGTTTGTAAAAATGCCTTTGATTCTTTTTCGTGTTGTCTGTGCTTTGTCAGTAGCGATTACTATTTTCTGGCCTATGATAGTATTTAAAAGTGTAGACTTGCCGACATTAGGACGGCCTATAACAGCTACAAAACCGGATTTAAAATCTTTCATACAAAATAATTCCTTACGGGGCAAAACTATATAAGGAATCATACAACAAAACAGACTAAATTACATTCAATTGTTTTTCAATTATCTGAGCGTAACCTATATCATCAATGTTGAGGGCAATATTTTCTGCCTGTTCCAATAATGAGCGTGCTTTTGTTTTGTTGCCGAGTTTTAGCATTACTGCGGCTGCTTTTTCAAAATTCTTTGCCATTTTTAAATCTGCATCGGTTTCTCTGTAGAATTTTGCGGAATCTTTGTAATCTTTGAGCGCATTTACATTTTCATTCAGCATTGCAAGCGAGTCTCCTGAGCGTGACCAGATTGCGCCCATTACTTTATTGTTGTTGGTCTCTTTTGCAATACTTTTTGCAGCATCATAGTATGCATAGGTGTTTTTTATATCGTATCTTTCGGCATACATGTCTGCAATTTCCGAAAGAGCTTTTGTCTGGACTTTCAAATTGTCTGCCTGTCCGGCATGGGAAATTGCTGCATAATAATGCTGCATTGCGGGTTCAAAATATACAACATCGTTGTAGATTTCTGCCATTGAGTAGAATGCTCTGGCTTTAAGGTTGTTGTCATTTGTGGCTTTGTGTGCCTGATGATAATATTTTAGGGCATCTTCAAGGTTGTCATTTTTGTCGTAAATTTGTCCGAGTTCAAAACAAGCAATACCTTCCGCATTGGTATCACCTATTGTCAAAGATTTTTCAAGAGCTTCTTTAAAAGCAGCAATAGCTTTTTCCTGCTGATTTATTGCAGAGTATTTTTTGCCCTGCAAAATTGCTTTTTTTATATTTTCATCAGCAGGAATATAAACACTGTGAGCGGCGGTTTGCTGAGATTGCGTTACCAGCGTATTTGCTGTAACTTCTGTTTCCGAAGCAGGTTCTTCTTTATTTGACTGTACAAGATTTTGTGAAATAGGCTTCATATCGCCTGTTTCTTTATCCGGCAGTTTTACAAGAAAATCTTCATTTACTGTAGTCGGGTCGGATTTGTAATCTACCTGCTGCAAGAATAGTGCATCAATCCAGTTTTCGACAACTTTTGACTTTTTGTCCAGAGTTACCGAAATGAATTTGTCCAGCACATTTGAGGCATTTTTAAGATTAGACTGTATGAGTTTTTTGTCAGGTTCACTTTTTTGTGATTCCGTACCCGCAAGCGATAGATATTGTTCTACCTCTTGCAGTATATTGGGCGGAGAGCCTATTGCAAGTGCGGTGTTTTTAAAATCCGTAAGAATCTGGGCAATATTTACTTTAGACTTAGAATAATCAATGGCGGATTTTTTCCCGTTAGGAAATTCGTGCCTTGTATAAGCACTTTTTCCGTCCGGATTGACCGAACCGTAAGGGCTTGTTGCATTAGATTTAGAGCGATTTTCCCTGTTTAAGTCAGACGACTGAGAGGACTGCTCGTCCTCATCTTTGCTGCCCACCGGCTTTTTCGTCTGCGGCGGCACATATGGTTTTATTTGTACAGGATAAATACTGTTATACAAATTTTAACACCCTTGATAATTTGCCCTATCATCGATATCGGTATATCAAAGCTTTAATTAAATATTTTGTTCAAAAATCCTTCATCTGGCGGAAAATATTTTGTCAGCCATGCTTTGTGACATGCCGATTGTGCCTTATATTTAATGATTACGGGTAAAAAGTCATGAACAAGTCGCATAAAAAGATGAATATGTTACGAATTATTCATAATAATGTATGATTTTCTGCAACTAAAGTATGTGTAGAATAACACTATACTCCTTAAATAAAGACGACGATACGCATATCCCTAATCTAATAGCTATGAACCTACAAGTCCATAGCTTTTTTTTGCCTTCTTTGGTCATTAATCAGGCTTGTGCCGGCAAAACATGCAAAATGGCTTCACGAAATTATCAATAGTTTTTCTTTTAATTATTGATTTGTAAATAGCGAAAGTGCGAGCACGGAGTCGAGGCTAAAAAGCCCAGCGAGTGCCCATGTGAACAAGGTAAACGAAATGGAAAATTTTTAGAATAAAAATTTGAAATGAAGTACTTGACCTTGTGAACGCCAATAATCAAAGAAGCGGATTTTACACATTATGCATTTTATCAAAAATCTGTTTTTTCTGCACCCAGATTTCCATTTGCAGTTCTTCACCGGCTTTTTGCAGAGCCTCTTTTATTTCTTTAAAAGATTTTTCCGCCCGGGAAATATCTCCGAGCAAAAACATTACAAAATAATCCTGCATGATTGTCTGTTTGATATCTTCTATGTTCACCCTGTAATCAGCAAGAACATTTGCTACTTTTGCAACTATACCTATTCTGTCAACACCTGATACTGTTATAATAATTTTGTTTTCACTTCTGTTTTCCATATTTGCCTCAATATCTGATAATTTTATTTTATAGCATTTACAGTATTATGTCACCGGAAAAAATAGTTTTTTCTGTTCCGTCATTGCAGATAACGACCAGATTGCCATTGTCATCCATTTTTTGTGCAAGGAAATTTTCTTTGATATCATTGTCTCTTTGCTGAACATAAACATTTTTGCCCAGAAAATTATTCCTGAGAATATAATCTTCTTTAAAATATGCAAAACCATTTTGTATAACTTCATCATAATTGTTAAAAAATTCGTTCACAAGCTTGTTAAAAAATTCCTCTCTGTCTATACTTTTGCCTGCGGCAAGATTCAATGAAGTTGCAGGGCGGCCAATTTTGTCCAGAATTGACTGAGACAAATTAAGATTTACTCCGCAACCCAGCACAACACCCTGAATAATATTATTTTTTAAAAAGCTTTCACAGAGTATTCCACAAATTTTTTTGTTATCAATAAGCACATCGTTAGGATATTTAATTTGTGCATTCACATTGTATGTTTCAATAACTTTTGCACAGCATACACTCATATACTGCGTAAGATTCTGTATATGGTCTATTTTTTGCGGTTTTAAAATAATCGAAAGATATATATTCTCACGGTTTTCAGAAATCCAGATACGGTTAAATCTGCCTCTGCCTTTTGTTTGTACAAGAGCAGTGATTACTGTTCTGTCCCCAAGATTTTCAAAATGCTCCAATCCGTATGTGTTTGTGGAGTCAATTGTGTCAAACTGTATTATATTATTGTGCATTTTTTCTCAACATCAACACATTGCCGTCCTCATCGTAGCATGCATTGTCAACCCAGTGCCCCATCAGATTTTTTTTTGAGTCATAAAGATACTGCTCATATTTTGATACAACATAGGTAGCATTCTTAAATGCACCGTATTTATTGTAAGCAATAGAGCTATGCGGATATACATTGAACGGTTTATTTAAAACATCGACTTTAAATAGTTTGCCTTTCTGGTCATAATAATAGTTGTGATAAAGGTCATTCATATATCTTACACCGTATGTGCCGTCAGAAAATAAGGCAAGGTATCTGTTTTCAACTTTATTATTTCCTACCTTGAGCGCACCATAATTTGCAAGATGATTTGGATCTATCCAGTATTCTTTAAATTCATTCGGGCCTAGTGCATAATTTACATTGCTGAAGGTCTCTTCTCTCGCAATTTCTGCATTAATCTCCGCATTACCTTGCAAAACCAATGCTGATGCCGGCAATGCCAGAAACATTATAAAAATAATAAGTAAAAATTTTTTCATAATTAGATAATATAATAAAAATACCTCAAAAGTCATATACTTAAGAGGTATTTTTATAATTTTTTATAAGACTTAAGCTTTATGCTTTATGCTTTAACCTTAGTTTTAGCTGATTCTACAACAACAGAGAATGCTTCGGGTTCGTTTACTGCCATTTCGGCAAGCATTTTTCTGTTTACCTGAATATCTGCTTTTTTAAGCGCATTCATGAATTTTGAATAGCTCAAACCGTGCTGTCTTACAGCAGCATTGATTCTGACAATCCACAAACGGCGTAAGCTTCTCTTTTTATTGCGTCTATCTCTGTACTGATATTTGAGCTTTTTCATTACAGCAGTATTAGCAACTTTAAAGATTCTGCTTCTTGCACCGATAAAGCCTTTAGCTAATTTTAATATTTTTTTATGTCTTTTTCTTAAGACGTTTCCGCGTTTTACTCTCATAGTTCAACCTTCCTTATCTTGAATACTTTTTGTACGGTAATTCTTTTGAAACAAGATTCAAATGTGTTTCAGAAACTTCTGTCATACCGGACAGTCTTCTTTTTCTGCTGACAGACTTGTGCTGTAACAAGTGTTTTGTTCCTGCAGAGCGTCTCAAGATTTTGCCGGAAGCTGTCACTTTGTAGCGTTTTGCAGCTGCGCGGTGTGTTTTCATTTTTGGCATAGTTTTCTCCTTTCGTCGGGCTCACGGGCGTTTTCGCTTTGTACCGCAGCCCTTATCTTAACTTGTTGGAGTTTCCATCTTTTTATCAGAAACTCCAGTATGACCGCTGTGACATGCCGTCCACAGAGTATCATGTATAAATTATTGTAATCAAAAAAACATTGCTTGCAAGAGCTTATAAACTTTTGTTAATCTAATCTGGCACTGCACCTGCAGCCTGGTGTAACGTATACAATAAACACGTCCTTTTCGTAAGGCACGACTAATGCTTCAGAATTGTATATGTTACGTATTAGATGACTATGCAAATTTAGCTCAGCATGTATAATGAAAGGTATGGAGCAGCCGGATAATCGCGCAGATGAAAATTTTGTGAGGAAAGTCCGGGCACCCAAGGGCAGACCGCCTGATAACGTCAGGTACGGGCGACCGTGAGGATAGTGCCACAGAAATGCAGACTGCCGATGAATCCCATAAAGATAACAGGCGATGGTGCAACGGTGAGGTAAGAGCTCACCGGCAGGGCTGAGAGGCTCTGGCCAGGTAAACCCCGGTCGGGTGCAAGGTTGACTAAAAGGTTAAGGTGACCCGCCGTCTTTTGACAAACCGCTTGAGCTTACAGGCAACTGTGAGTCGAGACAGATGATTATCAAAAAAACAGAACCCGGCTTATGAGCTGCTCCTTTTATTTTTAATTATTTTTTAATTCTGCTTTTTTAGGACGCACTACCGAAAGCAGATTATTCTGCGGATAAAAATCATCAACAAGCCCCAATGGCCCCTGTATAATGAAAAATTCAGCCATATCTTCAGGATTTACTCTTATATCATCAAAAGGTATACGAACTTCTAAAAAGTCTTCAAAAACATGTTCTATATTATTTTTAAGCTGCAAAACCCATAAATTGTCCCTTATTGCCATTGCAAGTTGAGATGTGAAATGAAAATTTTTAAACATAGTAATTTTTATTTCAGTGTTATATGTTTCTTTGAGTAAAGGAATTATCGTTTCTGTCTTGTTTACAGTCCGTATCGGAGAAGCAAACATATGATTTTGCAAAGAGTTTTTAAAATAAATATATATCTGATTAAAATCTTTAAAACCTGTTTCTTTATCCATAATGTACTTGTTTATATCAAAACGCAAATAAAGATTATCCGAATCATAGCCAAAAAATATTTTATTAAAAAATCGCTTTTCTTGCATTGTCGGAGGAGCAGGGATTTCGATACAACCGCCTGATGCCCATTTATCATACGGATCTTTACCTGTAAGTTCAAATTTTTCAAAAGGAGCAACAGGATATCTTGAATGTGCTTCGACAAAATCAGATAAAGGTGATTCCAGATAAGAAGGAACCGGTTTATTGATAATCCTGTAGATATTTTTAAGATGTTCACGAAACATATGGTCAAATATATCATCCTGACCTGAATTATTGGGCTCACCGTACCACCAGTACCAATCACTGCTCTGGGTAATCAAAAGTTCTTCCCAGGCATTTAAAAGTTTTGGGTCATCAGGATGTGATTTTTCATATTCTTTGAGATCGCACCTTGCTTTGTCCATATATGACCATGCAAGGTTCTTGGTAGGTTCACCTATCCACAGAAGAAAATCCCTGTTAATCCAGGATCCGGCCTGAATGTGTTTTAATTCAAATGGTGTTGCTGACCAGTCAAGTTTATCAACTTCATCAATGTAGTCTGATACTCTTACTGTTTCGAGTCCATCATCTTCTAAAATAAGCTTATACAAAGTTTCTAAAAACTCATGTCCGTCATCTTTATAAGTTTCCCAACAGTTTTCACCATCCATTGCAATTGTTAAAAGATGCATCTTGTCAGGAGAAGTCTGCAGTTTTCTTTGCATTGTTTTTATTCTGTCATACAAATCATTTGCCGCTTTAACAGGATCATGATGAGGATACTCAAACCCTATAAGGTTAGGAATAACTGCATCTCTGAATAAAAGACTTATATATTCACCCTCTTTAAATCCGTCGGCTTTTTGCGGTTTGTATCTGTAGCTGTGGCAAAGTTCATAGGGGTCTTCCAAATATCCTCTAAAATCACGGACAAATTCTTTTTTTAGAGTCTGCTCTAAAACTCCCTCATCTGTAACTGTCCATTTGATTCCCATTTTATTAAACAACTGCAGAGTCTTTTCACTTATACATTGTTCGGATGGCCACATACCGGCAGGACGCCTGCCAAAGATTTCTTCAAATTTATCAAGCGCAAGTTTTACATTGAGCTCAGCATCTTCTGTCATATCAGACTCAAAAACAGGATAATTCGCATTATGATTTGCGGATATTACATCTTTCATATCCAAAAGCACCGGCATAATAGGATGAAAATACGGGCTTGTTGATATTTCTATTTTCCCTTCTTCCTGAAATTGTTTGTAAGCAGGGATGATTTTTCTTATTAATTCTCTTTGCAAGTCTATAATCTTTATACGGTCATTAAGAGTAAATTCACCGTTCTTTTTTGCCCATAGACTTTTTACTTCTTCATGTTCTCTAAATATCGGATCAAACCATATAAGGTTGAACCAGGCCATTATATCCGAATATTCCTGAGGCGAAAAATCATTCACACCGAGTTCTGCATTTTGAAAACGTTTGTCATAAAGTTTTTTGTATTCTGTATTTGGCAGCACCATGTTCTGGTAATTTGCATCAAAGAAATGGTTTAGTATAAATTCTTTTTCATCATCGGTAAGCTCTTCAACAGGGGTTATAGTAAGTCTGGAGTAAATATCATGAGCTCCGTTATAGCCATAATCATATATAGAAGAAACCAGCATAGGAACGAGATTAAAGTTCAGCTTTAAACCGGGAAATTTGTCCATTACAAGAAGCATATCAAGATAATCTTTAACTGCTCTCAGTCTAACCCAAGGCATCAAATATATACCATTCTTGTCAGATTTATAAACCGGCTGGTGCATATGCCAGATAAAAGCAATAGATAATTTTTTAATCATAATAAAAAACCAGAAATTATGTGTATATTGTAGCATAATTGTGAAAATTGTAAAAAATATTTTATTTTTTGAAATTTATTATAATGTTTTAGCTTTATTTATATGTGGAATTATATAAATACAGATTAAGGTTTTTAATTTCAGAAGGTGAGTAAATGACATCAGATTCAAGAATTAATAACAAGATTACATTTTCAGACGGAGCACAATATGATTTAAGTCTTTTAGATCAGTTGAAAGGAAAAACTGTAAAAGGCAGCATATGGGCTCAATACAATACTACACAAAAAGGCGGAAACAATAACGATATTTTTGACCAAGCAGAAATTGATGCAATAAAAAGAGACCTAATGAATTCTTCAAAAAATGGAAAGATAGATAATCAAACTCTCGGAAATTTGCTCGCAAATAATAATCAAAATGCTGTTAAAACTGCAGAAAACCATTTTCAATCATTATTGCTTGAACAAAGTTTAAAAGATGAAATGCCTCGACAGTATGTTGTTCAGAACGATGCAACAAGAGTAGACAAGCCTGAATTAGAATTGCTAAAAAATCGTGCAGAAAAAGATTTAGTTCCACCAAAAGATACAACAAAAAATCTGGATGGAAAAACAGCCTATCTTGAAATATACAATGATTATAAACCTCAAGACAAAGAAAAATATCAAATTGTTGCAAATTATATAAAAGAAAAATATGCTGCACAGCACAGCGGAAATACCGACGAAAATACTGTAAAGGGCATAACTAATATGGTTTGTAGTTTGTCTGAGAAATACGGCGTTGACCCTGAAATTATCGCAGGTATTCTAAATGTTGAATCAGGCGGCTATGTCTTTTCTGACAAAGTATTAAAAAACCCGGGACGCCAGTACAAAGGTGTTATGCAGGTAGATAAAGAAACTATTGAATGCATGTACGCTGATCCTGATGCCTGGAAAACAAAAGGTAAAAGCCTGACAAAACATCAGTATGCTGTGTCGTACGATCACAGACATTTTGCTGCTGATGACGAACGTATTAATGAACTTAAAAAGAAATATCCTACAGTTGATGCTCTTTATCAAGCTATTCAATCAGATGTATCACTTGGCCTAGAAGTCGGAATAATGGCATTTAAAGGTAAATTAAGCAGAGCAAAGGGTTATACAGGCAAGGCTGTCAGCCAGTATTGTGCCGGTCAATACAGAGTAGTATCAGATACAATTCCGGCAAGAATATGGCCGCTGCCAAGATACAACGGACAAACGACTACTGTATAATACACAAATATCAGTATTTTAAATTCTTTAATAAAAAAAAGATGGACAAAAGAAATTGTGCCATCTTTTTTTTATCAATTATATTTTTATGATTTTGGCACCAGCCTGCC